>CAZWLV010000041.1:0-12316 GCA_964634715.1 uncultured Lachnoclostridium sp.
AGAATTCAGGGACAGGGACTTTCTTTTGAACAGTACTTACAGTTCACAGGAATGACACTGGATGCAGCGATCGAACAGATGAAACCACAGGCTGTAAAACGTATCCAGAGCAGACTCGTACTGGAAGCAGTTGTAAAAGCAGAAAATATCGAAGTTTCAGAAGATGATGTAAAAGCAGAAATCGCTAAAATGGCTGAAACATACAAAATGGAAGCTGAAAAACTTACAGAAATCATGAGCGATGATGAAAAAGCTCAGATCAAGATGGATATGGCAATTGAAAAAGCAGTAGACCTTGTTGTTGAAGCTGCAAAAGAAGTATAATTACTGTCCAAAGGAGTTACTGAAAAAGTAACAGGTATGATAAGCAAATAGGGCGGGACACAGCGAGATTACCCGCTGTGTCCCTTTTTACGCGAGCAGCGACGAAAATACTGTGCCTGCACAAGTATTTGAGGAGCATCGCGATAACTTAAGAAATTCGCAGAGCGTGTTTCGCATAGTTGAATGAGGAGGAAAATATGAGTTTAGTACCTTACGTTATTGAACAGACCAGTCGTGGGGAACGTTCCTATGACATTTATTCCCGTTTATTAAAAGAGAGAATCATTTTCCTTGACGGAGAAGTAAACGATGCATCAGCAAGTGTGATCGTTGCACAGCTTCTGTTTTTGGAAGCAGAAGATCCAAACAAGGATATTCATTTATATATCAACAGCCCGGGCGGTTCCGTAACAGCAGGAATGGCGATCTATGATACGATGAATTACATCAAATGTGACGTTTCTACAATCTGTATCGGTATGGCAGCAAGTATGGGAGCATTCCTTTTATCAAGTGGTGCCAAAGGAAAACGTTATGCACTGCCAAACGCAGAAGTGATGATCCACCAGCCTTCCGGCGGAGCACAGGGACAGGCAACGGAGATCAAGATCGTAGCAGAACATATCCTGCGTACAAGAACCAAATTAAACGAAATCCTGGCTGCAAATACAAACCAGCCATTAGAAGTGATCGAACGTGATACAGAACGTGATAATTATATGAGTGCAGACGAAGCAGCCGCTTATGGTCTGATCGATACCGTGATCTCCAATCACTAAAACCGGAGGAAGGAATGGCTAGATATAAAGAAAATATAAGATGTTCTTTCTGTGGAAAATCACAGGATGAAGTTCGCAAACTCATTGCCGGTCCTAATGGTGTATTCATCTGCAATGAATGTGTCGATGTCTGCGTAGGGATCGTAGAAGAAGAGTTTGAATTTGACCACATGGATCTGGATCCGGGTGAGATCAATCTGTTAAAACCGGTAGAGATCAAGAAATTTTTAGATGATTATGTGATCGGACAGGAAGCTGCCAAAAAAGTTCTGGCGGTGTCTGTTTACAATCATTATAAAAGAGTTCTGGCAATGCAGAATCAGGAAAGCGATGTAGAACTGCAAAAAAGTAATATCCTGATGCTTGGACCGACAGGTTCGGGAAAAACCCTTCTTGCCCAGACGTTAGCAAGAATGTTAAATGTACCATTTGCCATTGCAGATGCGACAACATTAACAGAAGCAGGTTACGTTGGGGAAGACGTTGAAAATATTTTGTTAAAGCTGATCGAAGCAGCAGACGGAAATGTAGAACGTGCAGAATACGGGATCGTTTACATTGATGAGATTGATAAGATCACACGAAAATCCGAAAATCCGTCTATTACCAGAGATGTATCCGGAGAAGGAGTGCAGCAGGCACTTTTAAAGATCGTAGAAGGTACGGAAGCCCATGTGCCGCCACAGGGCGGAAGAAAGCATCCGCATCAGGAACTGATCCCGATCAATACGACCAATATCCTGTTCATCTGCGGCGGAGCCTTTGAAGGTCTGGATAAGATCATTGAAAACCGTATGGATAAAAAATCCATCGGATTTAATTCAGAAGTGACAACGCTGAGCGAAAAGAACCGTGGAACGATCCTTCGTGAAGCACTGCCGGAAGATTTTATCAAATTTGGAATGATTCCGGAATTCGTAGGCCGTGTTCCGGTAACAGTTGCATTAGATGCATTGACGAAAGAAGATATGGTTCATATTTTAACAGAGCCGAAAAACTCTATCGTAAAACAGTACAAAAAGTTATTTGAACTGGATGGGGTACAGCTTTCTTTCGAAAAAGAAGCTCTGGAAGCGATCGCAGATCAGACGATCAAGAGAAAAACCGGTGCCAGAGGATTACGTGCCATTATGGAAACGATGATGATGGATACGATGTATACGATCCCATCAGATGAAACCATTAAGCATTGTAAGATTACAAAAGAGGTTGTTGAAGGAAACGGACAGCCGATCATAGAGAGATAAAACAGTTCAATGACCGAGATTCCATAATTGGAAGGGCACTGAACAATTATATGAAGGATAGAGAGGGGCTGTGAATGATTTCATAGCCTTTTTCTGTTTAGAAGACAAGGAGAATTACAACATATGAAAGACATCATTCAGGTAATGCCGGCAGTGGCTTTGCGGGGAATGACCGTTTTACCGGATATGATCGTTCACTTTGATGTGAGCAGGAGCAGATCCAAAAGAGCCGTAGAGCGTGCATTAACGACCAGTCAGAAGCTGTTTGTCGTTACGCAGAAAGATCCGGATATTGAAGAACCGGATAAAGAAGAACTTTTTACGGCAGGAACGATCGTAACGATCAAACAGATGACAAAACTTCAGCACGGTTTGATCCGTGTACTTGTAGAAGCAGTAGAAAGAGCAGAACTTGTGGAAGTTCTGGACAATGACCGCTTTTTAGAAGTTGAAGTTACGACGGACAATAATGAAAATGATCTGGAAGACTTATCAGAAGAATGCAAAGAAGCAATGCTTCGGGGATTGGTCGATACGTTTAGAAACTATGCACAGATCCATGGCAAGCTGAATAAAGATGTGTTACATCAGCTTTCAGAAATGCAGGATCTGGAACGTCTGATGAATCTGATCCCGGTACATGCGATGCTGAAATGGCAGAAAATGCAGTCAATTCTGGATTTTGGAAAATTATCAGAAAAATACGAGCAGGTGCTGCTGGTATTGAACAACGAGATAGAGATCCTTCAGATCAAACAGGATCTGGAAGAAAAAGTCAAAGAAAAAGTCGATAAAAATCAAAGAGAATATATTTTACGGGAAGAATTAAAGACGATCCGTGAAGAGCTTGGCGAAGATAATATCCAGTCAGAGCTTGACGGTTTTATGGAAGCAGCCAGAAAACTGAAAGCACCGAAGGAAGTAAAAGAAAAGCTGGAAAAAGAGATCAGCAGATTAAAACTGCTCGGAATGAATTCTTCCGAAAGCGGTGTGATCAGAGGATATATCGAAACGCTGCTGGAAATGCCATGGAACAAATCTCAAAAAGAAAATGCAGATCTTAAAGAAGCCGGAAGAATTCTGGATGAAGATCATTACGGTTTGGAACAGGTGAAAGAGCGTGTACTGGAATTTCTGGCAGTAAGAACGTTAAACAAACAGGGACAAAGTCCGATCCTCTGTCTGGTAGGACCTCCGGGAACCGGTAAAACGTCCATCGCAAGATCCATTGCCAAAGCACTGAACAAAAAGTATGTAAGGATCTGTCTTGGCGGAGTACAGGATGAAGCAGAGATCCGTGGACACAGAAGAACGTATGTCGGTGCCATGCCGGGAAGGATCGCTGCCGGAATGAAACAGGCGGGTGTGAAAAATCCGCTGATGCTTTTAGATGAGATCGATAAAGTCAGCAGTAATTACAGAGGCGATACTTCCGCAGCACTTTTAGAAGTATTGGACAGTGAACAGAATGACAAGTTCAGAGATCACTATATTGAACTTCCGATGGATCTTTCCGAAGTACTTTTTATCGCAACAGCCAACGATGCCCATAATATCCCAAGACCGCTGTATGACCGTATGGAGATCATCGAAGTAACCAGTTATACGGAAAACGAAAAATTCCATATTGCAAAAGAACATCTTTTGCCGAAACAGCTGGAGAAAAACGGATTAAAGCCGCAGCAGTTAAAGATCAGTGATAAAGGCATTAAAGAACTGATCCATGGATATACGAGAGAAGCCGGAGTACGTTCTTTAGAACGCCGTCTGGGAGAACTTTGCAGAAAGAGTGCAAGAAAGATTTTAGAAGATCATAAGGAAACAATAAGGATCAATGAAAAAAATCTGGAGAAATTTTTAGGAAAACCGGTGTATTCTTTTGCCATGGCAAATGAGCAGGATGAGATCGGTATCGTAAGAGGTCTTGCATGGACCAGTGTAGGCGGTGATACGCTTCAGATCGAGGTCAATGTCATGCCGGGAAAAGGAGAACTGCTTTTGACAGGTCAGTTGGGAGATGTGATGAAGGAATCAGCGAGAGCCGGAATCACCTATATCCGTTCGATCGTCAGCAGATATGGCATCGAAAAAGAATATTTTGAGAAACATGATATCCATATCCATATTCCGGAAGGTGCAGTTCCAAAAGACGGTCCTTCCGCAGGGATCACGATGGCAACCGCCATGCTTTCTGCCATCATCGAAAAACCGGTCAAAGCATCGGTAGCCATGACCGGAGAGATTACACTCCGTGGACGTGTCCTTCCGATCGGCGGATTAAAAGAAAAGATCCTGGCTGCAAAAAATGCAGGGATCAAAACCGTTCTTGTGCCGGGAAAAAATGCAAAGGATATCGAAGAAATCTCAGCAGAGATCCGACGTGGTATCGAAATCTTGTTTGTAGAAACGATGGAACAGGTCATCGAACAGGCAATCATACAATAAGGAGGTATTATGGAAAACAGTATGATCATCAAAAGTGTAGAACTGGAAACGGTCTGTGGTATTACAAGTACATTTCCGGTCAATGATAAGATAGAGATCGCGTTTGCAGGAAAATCAAACGTAGGAAAATCTTCTTTGATCAATGCACTGGTCAACAGAAAAGCACTGGCAAGAACTTCTTCCCAGCCGGGAAAAACCCAGACCATTAATTTTTACAAAGTAAATGATGAAGTTTACTTTGTGGATCTTCCGGGATACGGTTATGCAAAAGTCAGTCAGGAGATCAAAGAAAAATGGGGTAAACTCATTGAACGGTATCTGAACAAATCCGAGATGTTAAAAGCAGTTTTTCTTCTCGTAGATATCCGTCATGAGCCTTCTGCCAATGATAAAAATATGTATGACTGGATCGTTTATCAGGGATATGATCCGATCATCATTGCAACCAAGCTGGATAAGATCAAACGAAGTCAGATTCAGAAATCTGTAAAAATGATCAAAACAGGGCTGAATGTCAAACCGGGAACACAGGTAATTCCGTTTTCCGCAACAACGAAGCAGGGCAGAGAGGAGATCTGGGAAATCATATGCAGTCTAAACACGTAAAAACCATTTTGAATTTACTGATGTATGTATTTGGGATTTTACTGATATGTTTATTGCTGCCAAAATTAATTAAATTTTTTATGCCATTTGTCATTGGCTGGATCATTGCGATGATCGCCAATCCACTGGTGCGTTTTTTTGAAAAAAGATTAAAGATCGTAAGAAAACATGGAACATGGATGGTCATTGCCGGAGTACTGGCACTGGTCGTTGGCGTTTGTTATCTGCTGCTTGCATGGCTGGTAAGAGAGGGGATCGGTTTTGTACAGCAGCTTCCGCAGATGTATTCGGCTATTGCACAGGGATTTCGGGATATTGGAAACAATCTTTCGGAAATGCTGCTCAAATGGAAGATTCCGGTAGATGTGAATCATGAAATTTCCGACTTTTTTGCAAATATCGATGTTTATCTGGGAGATCTGGTAGGAAAGCTGGGAGTACCGACATTAAGCGTTGCAGGCGACATGGTCAGCCAGCTGCCGAATCTTTTGATCCAGGCGATCTTTATGTTTTTGTCTGCATACTTTTTTATCGCAGACAGGGAAAAAATATCGAAAGGGCTTCGCAAGCTGCTTCCACAGTCGCTGTTCGATAAAGCTGCGTGGATCAAGAGAATGTTTTCCCGTGCAGTAGGCGGATATTTTAAAGCACAGTTAAAGATCATGGTAGTGATCGCAGGGATTTTGTTTGTGGGATTTCTGATCTTAGGTGTTGATTATGCTGCTTTGTGGGCAGTGGTCATCGCATTGCTTGATTTTCTGCCGTTTTTGGGAACAGGAACAGCCATCTGGCCGTGGGCGGTATTTCAGCTTCTGACGGGAGATTATTCGATGGCGATCGGTCTGATGGTCATTTATCTGATCTGCCTTCTGGTGCATCAGCTGTTACAGCCAAAGTTTGTGGGAGATACGATCGGGATCGATCCTTTAACGACTTTGATCTTTATGTTTATCGGGTATCGTATCAGCAGTGTGATCGGAATGATCATAGCGGTACCTGTCGGAATGATCCTGATGAGTCTTTATCAGGCAGGAGCATTTGATCAGATCATTGAGGATATGAAAGCACTGATCAGTGATTTTAATAATTACCGAAGAAGCGGATCCGGTCAGGAAAAAAAGTAAGGAAAATCGATTGCAAAACAGAAGAATTTTCTGACAGCAGGGATTTTTTAGTTGCAAAAAGTAACTCATAAATAAACATAAGGGGGAACAAATGAGGGGGAAAAAGATTACAAAAAAAGTATTGTCCTGTATGATGGCCGCTGTTTTGATGATCTCTGCTTTTGGCGGAGAAACATTATCGGCAGATGCAGCCAGAGCAGAACAGGAAAGTACCGTGAATGAAGCGATGAAATTATGGTACACAACGCCGGCAAATATCAATACGGCAGAAACGAGCGGGGGCGAATGGATGCAGCAGTCGCTTCCGTTAGGAAATGGAAATCTGGGAAATCTGATCTTTGGAGGGATTTCAAAAGAAAGGATCCATTTTAATGAAAAGACACTGTGGACGGGAGGACCGTCAGACAGCAGGCCAAACTACCAGTTTGGAAATAAAAGCACTGCCTATACCGCAGACGAGATCGAGGAATACCGTCAGATCTTAGATGATAAGTCGAAAAGAGTATTTAATGATTCCATGAGCGGATATGGCTACGTTCCGATCCGTTTTTCGGGAGAAAATAATCTTTATAAAGGTTCTTATCAGGATTTTGGGGACATCTGGCTTGATTTTTCCAAAATGGGCATGACGGATCAGAATGTGACAGATTACCGGAGAGAACTTGATCTGCAGACGGGGATCGCATCGACGGTTTTTACTTATGATGGCGTGGAATATCAAAGAGAACATTTTGTGAGCAGTCCGGATCAGGTCATGGTTACAAGAGTCCGTGCATCAGAAGGCGGAAAACTGAATGTAACGGTAAAAATGGAACTGAATAATGGAAACTTAAGCGGCACGATCACGCAGGACACGGCGGAAAACAGCTGTACCATTGCAGGAAAAGTGACGGATAACGGATTAAAATTCCGTACTACCATGAAGATCCTTCCGGAAGGCGGAACGGTCACTGCAAATACCATAGAAAAAACGTATACTGTAAAAGATGCAGACAGCTTTCTGATCATTATGGCTGCGGAAACAGATTATAAAAACGATTATCCGACATATCGTGATACGGAAAAAGATCTGGAAGAAGTGGTAGATGGCCGTGTAAATGAAGCGGCAGAAAAAACGTTTGAACAGTTAAAAGAAAGACATCTTGCAGATCATCAGGAGCTGTTTGACAGAGTTTCCTTAGATCTTGGAGAAATCGAAACGGCGATTCCGACTGATCAGCTGGTAGAACAGTACCGTAATGGAACATATTCTCATTATCTGGAAGTGCTGGCATTTCAGTTTGGCCGTTATCTGACCATTGCAGGTTCCAGAGGAACACTTCCGAGCAATCTGGTAGGACTTTGGACAGTAGGAGACTCTGCATGGACAGGCGATTATCATTTTAATGTGAATGTACAGATGAATTACTGGCCGGTCTATGTGACAAATCTGGCAGAATGCGGAACTACCATGGTAGATTACATGGAAAACTTAAGAGAGCCGGGCAGACTGACGGCAGAACGTGTTCATGGGATCGAAGGTGCCGTAGAAGAACATACCGGATTTGTCGTTCATACGGAAAATAATCCGTTTGGGATGACAGCACCGTCGAATTATCAGGAATATGGCTGGAATCCGACAGGAGCTGCATGGGCGATCCAGAATCTCTGGGCACATTATGAATTTACACAGGATGAAGCGTATTTGGAAGAAACGATCTATCCGATCATGAAAGAAGCAGCACTTTTCTGGGATCAGTATTTGTGGACTTCCGGATATCAGGAGATCCATGACGAAGATTCGCCTTATGACGGACAGTACCGTCTGGTCGTAGCTCCGAGTTTTTCAGAAGAACAGGGACCGACGGCGGTAGGAACGACATATGATCAGTCACTGGTATGGGAGCTTTATAACGAATGTATCAAAGCAGGAGAAATCTTAGGAGAAGATACGGAGCTTTTAGATCAGTGGCAGGAAAATATGGATCGTCTGGATCCGATCGAGATCAATGCTACCAACGGTATCAAAGAATGGTACGAAGAAACGAGAGTAGGAACGGAATCAGGACATCATCAGTCCTATGCACAGGCCGGAAATCTGACAGAGATCGCAGTACCGAACAGCGGATGGAATATCGGGCATCCGGGAGAACAACGACATGCCTCTCATCTGGTCGGTCTGTATCCGGGAACACTGATCAATAAAGAAAATGAAGAATATATGAGTGCGGCGATCCAGTCGCTGACAGAGCGTGGAGAATATTCTACCGGCTGGTCAAAAGCCAATAAGATCAATCTCTGGGCGAGAACCGGCAACGGTGAAAAGGCCTATACGCTTTTAAACCATCTGATCGGAGGCAATGCTTCAGGACTTCAGTATAACCTGTTTGATTCCCACGGTTCCGGAGGCGGAGAAACGATGAAAAACGGAACTCCGGTATGGCAGATCGATGGAAATTACGGACTGACTTCCGGTGTAGCAGAAATGCTTCTCCAGTCTCAGCTTGGATATGTACAGTTTCTTCCGGCGGTTCCGGAAGCATGGTCAGAAGGAGAAGTGCAGGGATTAAAAGCAAGAGGAAACTTTACCATTGGAGAAAAATGGTCAGAAGGTCAGGCGAAAGAATTCACCGTATGCTATGAGGGTGACGAAAAATATGCAAAATTCGAATGTGAATATCCGGAAATCCTTCAGGCAGAAGTGTACCAGAACGGCAAAAAAGTAAAAGTGACAAAAGATGAAGAAAACGGAAGGATTTCTTTTACTGTTGCAAAAGATAAAGTCTATGTGATCGAAATGCCGGGAAATGATCAGAGTACCGTGACAAGGATTGCAGGCTCAGGAAGATATGAAACTGCTTATCTTACGGCAGATGCCTATAAAGAAGTACTTGGCGTAGAAAAATTTGAAGCAGTGGTAGTTGCAACCGGACAAAAATTTGCAGATGCCCTGTCCGGCAGTTATCTGGCTTCCGTAAAGAATGCCCCGATCCTTTTGACGAATGGAAAAGCGGACAATATCGCACAGCTTCACAGTTATATCAGGAAAAATGTAAAAACAGATGGAACGATCTATATTCTGGGAGGAAAAGGTGTTGTACCGGAAAGCGTAGAACAGATCAGCGGTTATCAGATCAAACGTCTGGAAGGAACGGATCGTTATGAAACGAATCTGGAAATCCTGAAAGAAGCCGGAATCACGGGCGGAGAGATGATCGTTGCAACCGGTAAAAATTTTGCAGACAGTTTATCGGCATCTGCTGTCTGTAAGCCGATCCTTCTGTTAAAACCAGAAGCATCTTTAACGGCGGAACAAAAAACGGCATTAAAAGCGGTCAGCGGCGGCACCATCTATATCATCGGTGGTGAAGGAGCAGTCAGCGGAGAAATCCAGAAAGAACTGCAAAATTATGCAGAAGTGAAGAGGATTTCAGGCAGCGGCCGTTATGAAACATCTGCGGCAACAGCGGAAGTCTTTTTTGGAAAGGTAGATACTGCATTGATCGCCAGCGGTCAAAATTTCCCTGATGGTTTGTGTGGAGGACCTCTTGCAGCAGCTTTGGGAGCACCGCTGATCCTGACAGCAGAAGGAAAAACGGAAAAAGCGGCAGCATATGTAAAAGAAAACGGTATCACAACAGGCTATATACTGGGCGGCGAAGGTGCAGTGAAAAACAGTACGGCAGTCGAAGTGTTTTCGTTGAAAAGTGCAGATGAGATCGTGAAAAAATAAAAACAGTGACAGATGATTTTGAAATGATCTGAAAAAAAGACGGGAGAATGGTGATCCATTCTCCCGTTTGCTAATGCAGCACGGAAACTTCCGTATGCTGTATGTGCGTTGACTTTGGAAAAGAAAAAATGTTATAAAAGCTCCTGCATAAGAAAAGCATACAGCTTTTGATTTTTTTTCTTCCAGTTATTACAAAGATTGTTTGCCTGATTTTCCGTAGGAACGGTTAAGGTCAGGTCGATGATCGGAGAGTCCTTTTCCAGTACACGGAGCCGGACAGAATATTCATCGTTATTGTTCGGATAATAATCGGCACGAACAGATGCTTCATCACGCAGTGCGATGGCATTGTCTTTAAAATACCGATCCATATCTTCGTGGATCGCAGGGGATACCATATTTCCGAAAAAGTTCAGAGTTTCTTTTCCTTTTTCTGTCAGATGATAGTAGGAACTGTTGCGGACAGTGTGAATGTCGGCAAGTCCGGTTTCGACCAGTTCGGACAGCACCTGCTGTAAAGTAAAATAGTTGGTATATTCTTTTGTCAGGATAAAATCTGAGATCTGTGCGTTGGTCAGTGGAAAGTCCACACGATTCAGCATTGTCAGAACGATCAGTTTATAAAGTGTTTGTGCTTCAGTCAAAATGAACTCCTTTCTGCTCCAGATATTTTCCCTGCCAGGAATTTCGAAGCTTCATTTCATGGTGGATATGATTTAAGACAGAGCGTTTTGCACTGCTCCATAAAGGAGCGATCAGAAGATCTTTCGGTCCGTCTCCGGTGATACGGTGTACGGTGATATCCGGCCGCAGATGTTCGATGCATTGAATGACAAGATCGACGTATGCATCTTCTTCTAAGACAGGAAAACCGGTCGTTTGATAATAAGCAGCAAGATCTGTCCCTTCTAAAACGTGCAGAAGCTGCAGCTTGATCCCCTGGATCGGAAGGGTGTTCAGATAATCGACCGTTTCAAGCATCATTTCCGGCGTTTCGCCCGGAAGCCCTAAGATGACGTGGGTCACGGTTTCGATCCCATGCTCATGCAGCCGTTTGACGGCATCTGTATAGACAGAAAGCGGATAGCCCCTTCGGATAAATCTGGCACTGCTTTCATGGATCGTCTGTAACCCAAGCTCTACCCATACCGGCTTTTTTTGGTTCAGCTCTGCTAAAAGCTGGACAACCTCATCAGGGAGGCAATCCGGTCTTGTAGCAATGGAGAGAAGAACGACCTTCGGATCTTCAATGGCCTCCGTGAAAATCTTCCGAAGATGTTCGATGGGACCGTAAGTGTTGGTGTAAGCCTGAAAATAAGCGATGTACTGCTCAACGGGACGTTTGCCGGACAGTCTTTTTTGTGCATCCTGGATCTGTTCCGGAATGGAAAGACATGCATCGGATGCAAACTCACCGCTGCCGCCTTCACTGCAGAAAATGCAGCCGCCGAAGCTGATCTTACCGTCACGGTTCGGACAGCTCATACCGCCGTTTAGTGTTAATTTGTATATTTTTTCACCAAAACGATGTTTTAATTCATAATCTAAAGAGTGGTAAGGTTTTTCACCCCAGCTTTTCATAGTGGTCTCCTTTGATATTTCATACATGATACCAATCTAACATAGGAAAAAATAAAAATCAAATGCATTTCCAAAGAAAAAGGACTTTCTATTTTTGTTAAAATGGGCTATACTAAATCAATCAAAGAAAAAAGCTGCTGGAACGTAAACTCAGTCAGCTTATTATTACCAAATATCCGGCCGGTTCGGTCACGATTTCAATATTCAATACAGGAGAAAATATAATGAGAGAAAAATATCAATCTTTGCCTGTGGCAGAATTAAAAGCCGTAGCAAAAGCAAGAGGGATCAAACACCTTTCTACGATGAAAAAAGATGAAGTGATAGAAGCGATGCTTTTACAGGATGAACAGGAACGAAAAGAAAAAGAAGAAAAAGAAAATGCTATTTCACCGGAGATCGCCCAGTTAGACAGCGGAGTTACCGTAAGTGGGATTTTGGAAGTCATGTCAGACGGATTTGGATTTATCCGTTCAGCAAATTATCTTCCGGGAGAAA
>CAZWLV010000042.1:0-5035 GCA_964634715.1 uncultured Lachnoclostridium sp.
GGAATGATTGACATATGCAAACAGAAGTTGTTACAATAAAAGTTACGAAAATGATATAAGGAATGAAAAAATGGAAAAATTAAAAGATATATTGGAAAAACAGCTGAATGAAGATCTGGATCAGATTGTGATCAGCAATCCGAGACGTGCGGCACTGGCACAGAAAGTAAAGATCCGTCCGGTTCTTTTAAAAGAAAAACTGAATTTTCAGGTAACGGAATATAAGGGCAAGCAGGTGTTTCATGAAAATATGGAAAAACAGGATGCGATTGCCTATGTTGCAGAGCAGATGGAACACTTTTTTGGTCAGATGGTTCTGGAAAGCAAAAGCCAGACAGTCAATGTACTGGTCAGCAAAAAAGGGAAAATGACCATCAAACAAAAACAGCAGAAAAAAGAGTTAAAACAGCGGGAGCTGTCCCATAACCGAAAGAAACGGTATCTTTTGGAAGAAGGTACAGTGATTCCGTTTTTGGCAGATCTCGGAGTACAGACACCGGAAGGAAAGATTGTTCATTCCAGATATGATAAATTCCGTCAGATCAACCGTTTTTTGGAATTTATTCAGGATATTGTGGAAGATCTTCCAAAAGGAAGAGAGCTTACGATCGTGGATTTTGGCTGCGGAAAATCGTATCTGACTTTTGCGATGTATCATTATCTGAAGGAAATGAAAGGGCTGGATATCCGGGTGATCGGTCTTGATCTGAAAGAAGATGTGATCGCTTATTGTAATGAATTAAAAGAAAAATACGGTTATGAAAAAATGACCTTTACGACGGGAGATATTGCCAGCTATACCGGAGTCAATGCGGTGGATATGGTAGTGACTCTCCATGCGTGTGATACAGCTACGGATTATGCCTTAGAAAAGGCAGTTAAATGGGGAGCCAGCGTGATCCTTTCCGTGCCTTGCTGTCAGCATGAACTGAACTATCAGATGAAAAATGAAGAATTGTCCGCAGTATTCAAATACGGACTTTTGAAAGAACGGATCGCAGCACTGGTTACCGACGGATTACGTGCAGAAATGCTGGAACAGTGCGGATATGATACGCAGGTGTTAGAATTTATTGATATGGAACATACGCCGAAAAATATCCTGATCCGTGGAGTCAAGCGGAAAACAGAGCGGAAACCGGATTATGAAAAGTACGAACAGTGCTGTCAGGCATTGAATGTCCAGCCGACGATCGGACGGCTTTTGAAAGAATAGAGGAGTTGCTTTGAAAAAGATTATTATTAAGATCATTACGATCATTTTGGCATTTTTTACAGGCATTCTGTTTATGAGTTTTTATTATAACAAAGGGAATCTGGATATGACGGCACATATGGCAGAAGCAACACTTCCGATCCTGTATTTCGAAAACGGGGAGGAATATGTAAATCCGACCTATGGATATACAAAAGATGCCGATGCTTCGTGTATGAGGAATGCGATTGTGCCATTGGCAGAAAACAGAGTGCTGGGGATCGCATTGGAAAAATACAATGCAGAGATTGAAAAGGTTACTTATGAAGTACGAAGTCTTGATATGGAGCGTCTGATCCAGAATGGAGAGATCGAGACGCTGGAATCTTCAGGAGAATTTCTAAAGGGCAGCGTTAAGATCAAAGATCTTTTAGAAGATGGCGAGGAATATCTTTTGATCTTTCATGTAAAGACAAAAGAATACGAGGATGTCCGGTACTTTACGAGGATCACCAATTGTTCGTATGAACTGGTAGAAGCAGGTACCGCTTTTTCAAAAGAATTTCATGATGCCACATTGGATCCGGACAACGATTATCCGATCACCCAGTATCTGGAAACGGATCATTCTAACAAAGATACGACACTGGCATATGTAAATATTCATTCTAAATATAAAACTGTGATCTGGGGAGGTATGAATGTTACCCAGAGTCAGGATCCTGTGATCACCTATCTGGAACTGGAAGGGGATGTGGCTGCTTTAAATCTGGATTATCAGGTAAGCTATGAAAATCAGGAAGGCGAAATTGAAAAATATCAGGTAAAAGATTATTTTCGGATCCGCCGCACGAATATGCGTGTTTATCTGCTGGATTATGAAAGAACAGCGGAACGTATTTTTTCCAGTGAAAGCGACATTTTTCAGGAAAACAGCCTGAATCTGGGACTTCAGTGGAAGGATATTCCGTATATGGCGAATGAAGAAGGCAGTGTTGTGAATTTTGTCGTATCAGGAGAACTTTGGAGCTATGATGTTGCACAAAATAAGCTGTCAAAAGTCTTCAGCTTTAAGGAAGACGACGATCGGCGGGGACTTCATGATGAATTTGAGATCCAGCTGGTCAATATGGAAGACTCCGGAAGCATGGATTTTATCGTCAAAGGATATATGAACCGTGGCCGGCATGAAGGTGTCACCGGTACCGCCGTTATGCGTTATGACAGTCTGACGAATACCACAGAAGAACTGCTTTTTATTGAAAGTACAGAATGTGCGGAAATATTGATCCAGACCATAGGGAAACTGCTGTATATCAGTTTTGACGATCAGATGTATCTGTCGGCAGAAGGAAATGTGTATGCGGTTGATCTGAATGTAAGAAATGTGGAGATGCTTGCAGAAAATCTTTCCACAGGAAGTTATGTGATCTCCAGAGATGGTGATATGCTTGCATGGCAGCATGGAGATGACAGATTTGCTTCTACGAAGATCACGACGATGGATATGAAGACCGGTGTACGGCATACGTATACTGCAGAAGCCGGAGAGTATCTTAGGGCACTTGCATTTAATGGAGACGATTTTGTGTATGGTGTTTGCCGTGAGTCTGATGTGTCCGAAGATTTTGCCGGAGATACGCTGTTTCCGATGTATCAGGTAAAGATCGTGGACAGCAATGGAGAATCTATCAGGGATTTTGATTATGTTTCAAAAAATAAATATGTGATCTCTGCGGATATCCAGAATAACCGGATCGATCTGCACTGTGTTTCAAAAAATGCAGATGGAAGTTATACGGAAGCTCTTGCAGAAGCGATCACCAGCACAGAAGAAGAGCAGATCAGTACGATCACACTTTCTGACCGAAAAGATGAAGTGAAAAGGATCGAGAAACTGTTTGAATTTGAAATTTCCGCATCCGGAAAAATGAAGATCGTGGCTCCAAAACAGATCCTTTTTGAAGGAAGCAGAACGATCACGATCGAAAATACAGACGAGCAGAACTATCATGCTTACGGAAAAGGAAAGGTCATTGGAATCTATTCGGAGCTTCGGGAAGCAGTTTTAGCAGCATATGAAGAAATGGGTGTTGTAACTGACCAGAAAGGCAATGTTGTCTGGGAACGAGGCGGCCGAAAGAGCAGGGCAGTTTTAGATCTTGCAAACGGTACAGAAGCCATCACAGCAGGAGACAGTCTGGAAGGTGCAGTCAGAATTCTTTTGGAACAGGAAGGAATTTATGCAGACGTTCGGGGAGCTTTAAATTCAGGAAGCAGTCCGTATGAAATTTTGCAGGAAAATTCGAAAAAACGGTCAGAGAATTTTACAGGTTGCAATCTTTCGTCAGTATTGTATTATATTAGTAATGACAATTATGTTCTTGCAATGACAGCCGCAGATCGTGCGGAGATCATTGTCGGTTACGATGCACAGAATATTTATGTGCTGGATCCGTTAAGCGGGCGGGTGACAAAAGAAGGCCAGAAAGATGCATCTGAGCGATATGCAGAAGCCGGAAACGTATTTTTTGTGCTGTATGAATAGGAATGCTTTCTGAAAAACGCAAAGTGGTTGAACCGGGAGCATGAGAATGATATGATAACTAAATCAAAAGATGGAGGAAATGAATTATGACATACGAATATAAGACAAAAGGGGTATGTGCCAATCTGATCAGATTTGATCTGGAAGGAAATGTAGTAAAAAATGTAGCTTTTAACGGAGGCTGCAACGGAAACTTAAAGGCAGTGAGCAAACTGGTAGACGGAATGACTGTGGAACAGATTGAAGGATATTTAAAAGGAAATACCTGCGGTCCAAGACCAACTTCCTGTGCAGACCAGCTGGCACTGGCTGTCAGAGCAGCATACGAAGAAGCAAACAAGTAAGATCGGCGGCTTTTTATGGATTGTATCATCTTGGATATTGATGGAACTTTATGGGATACGACTCCTGTGGTAGCAGACGCATGGGGAAAGGCTTTGGAAGGTCATACAGAGGTAGCATGGCGGCCAACGCCGGATAATCTGAAAAAGCTGTTTGGCCGCCCGATGTGGGCGATCGCGGCAGCTGTTTTTCCGGAACTTTCGGATGAAGAACAGATGAAGCTGATGGATCACTGCTGTGAATACGAAGCAGAAGCATTGAAAAAAACACCGGGAAATGTTTTTGAAGGAGTTGTGGAAACCATCAGGGAATTGTCCAAAAGCTATAAAATCTGCATTGTAAGTAATTGTCAGGCAGGTTATATTGAACTGACGACGGAAATGCTTGGGATCAGAGATGTCATCACGGATTTTGAATGTCCCGGATATACCGGTCTTCCGAAAGGGGAAAACTGCCGTCTGGTCATGGAACGAAACGGTTTTACTTCTGCGGTTTATGTAGGAGATACACAGGGAGATGCAGATGCTGCGGCATTTGCAGGGATCCCATTCGTGTACTGTGCGTATGGATTTGGAAAGCCGGATACATACGATCATAAGATTGAAAAATTTTCAGAATTGACGGAAATTTTACAGGATTCTTTTTAGTGGTTTTGTGATGGTCTGTCGGTTAGAAATTTGAAAAATTTTACAACTGAATTAAAAAATTGAAAATACCTGAGATCGGGAAAGTGAAAGAAAACCGATTTCAGGTATTTTTGCTGTGATTTTTCTTTTGAAAGTTTGTGAACAGCTTTCATGTTTCAGGATTTTGTTTCTAATGAAAATCATGCAAAATCAACAGGAATCCTATAGGAATGTTTTAAGAAATGTTCATATTTCCCTAAGGAATTGTTACGAAAAGTGTGTTATACTCCTAAAGAGTGAGGAAATATATGAAATACTTAAATA
>CAZWLV010000042.1:5135-12212 GCA_964634715.1 uncultured Lachnoclostridium sp.
AAATCGTAGCACCATTATTAGAATGGTATGACATGCAGAAAAGGATCCTGCCGTGGCGCAGTGAGCCGACACCCTATCGTGTATGGGTATCGGAGATCATGCTGCAGCAGACCAGAGTAGAAGCAGTAAAACCTTATTTTGCAAGATTTATGGAAGCACTTCCTACCGTAAAGGCACTGGCAGAGTGTCCGGAACAGGAGCTTTTAAAGCTCTGGGAAGGTTTGGGATATTATAACCGGGTTCGCAATATGCAGAAAGCGGCCATAAAGATCATGGAAGAATACCATGGAGAGATCCCGGCACAATTCGATGAATTGCTGAAATTACCGGGGATCGGAGCTTATACAGCCGGTGCCATCGCTTCGATCGCATTTGGGATCCCGGTTCCGGCCGTAGATGGGAATGTACTCCGTGTGATCACAAGGATCATGGCAGATGAACGGGACATTGCCAAAGAATCCGTCAAACAGGATATTGCACGGAAGGTGCAGGAAGTGATCCCTGTGAACCGTGCAGGAGATTTTAATCAGGCTTTGATCGAGCTTGGAGCCATCGTATGTGTGCCAAACGGCCCTGCCAGATGCGAAGAATGTCCGGCGGCACATTTGTGTGAAGCCAGAAAACAAAATAAGATCATGGAACTGCCGAAAAAGGCACCCAAAAAACCACGCACCATTGAAAATAAGACGGTTCTGGTCATCAGAGACGGAGAGAAGGTCGCGATCAGAAAACGGCCAAAAAAGGGACTTCTTGCAGGACTGTATGAGCTTCCGAATACAGAAGGGGAGTTGTCAGAAGAGGAAGTATTAAATCTCGTTAAGACGTATGAGTTAAATCCTTTGTTTATCCGGAGATTAGAGAACGCAAAACATATTTTTACGCATAAAGAATGGCATATGACAGGATATCTGGTACGTGTAGAAGAACTGGAAGGCGACATCGAAGGAATGCTGTTTGTGGATATGGAAACAATGAAAAGTGCGTATCCGATTCCATCTGCTTTTGAAGCTTATGCAAAGCATATGGACAGAGACGAAAAGAGAATACAGTAACATGTAAATTTTTTAAATAACAGATGAAAAATGAACGAGAAAAAAGATTTCGAAGCAGATCAGAGAGGAGAAAAAAATGAAATTATTATCAGTTGCGATTCCATCCTATAATTCAGAAAACTATATGAGAAAATGTATCGAATCACTGCTTCCGGGCGGAGAAGATGTCGAGATCATCATCGTCAATGACGGCTCAAAAGATAGAACGGCAGAGATCGCAGAAGAATATGCAGCGAAATATCCGACCATTGTAAAAGCAGTCCATCAGGAAAATGGCGGTCATGGAGAAGCAGTTAATGCAGGACTGCAGAATGCTACGGGGCTGTATTATAAGGTCGTAGACAGTGATGACTGGGTAAATAAAGAGGCTTATCTGAAAATTTTAAGCACTCTGGCGGAACTGGTAAAGACCGGAGATATGGTGGACATGTTCATCAGTAATTATGTATATGAAAAAGAAGGAAAAAAACGTAAAAAGATCATGCAGTACCGTTCGGCATTTCCGAAGGATCAGGTATTTACATGGAATGATGTCAAATTCCTTCATGTAGGACAATATATCCTGATGCATTCCGTCATTTACCGCACACAGATGCTGAAAGATTGTGCATTAAAGCTGCCAAAACATACCTTCTATGTGGATAACATCTATGTATATCATCCATTGCCGTATGTAAAGAAAATGTATTATATGGATGTGAACTTCTATCGTTATTATATCGGACGTGAAGGTCAGTCCGTACAGGAGCAGGTTATGATCGGAAGAATTGATCAGCAGCTTCGTGTTACAAAGCTGATCATTGACGATTGTGATGTATGGAAGATCAAGAATAAAAAACTTCGGAATTATATGATCAGTTATATAGAGATCATGATGACGGTTTCTTCGATTTTGGCGATCAGATCCAAAACAGAAGAAAATCTGGCAAAGAAAAAAGAACTGTGGCAGTATCTGAAAGCAAAAGACCGCAGACTTTATCACCGTATCCGCAGAAGTGTCATGGGAAATACGATGAATCTGCCGGGCAGAGGCGGAAGAACGATCTCGGTAGCAGCGTATAAGATTGCACAGATGGTAGTAGGATTTAACTAATATGACAGAGCGATTTGAAGTGCAGTTTCCGCTTGCAGACGGCAGGATGGAAAAGAGAACTGCATATATTTATTTGCCGGAATCCTATCATTGGGATCAGATGAAAAGATATCCGGTGCTGTATATGTTTGACGGGCATAATGTTTTCTTTGATTCAGATGCTACGTATGGTAAGTCATGGGGAATGCAGGATTACATGGAACGAACCGGAACGCAGCTGCTGATCGCAGCGGTAGAATGTAATCACAGCCCTGATAATGGGCGTTTGGAGGAATATTCACCGTTTGATTTTTCAGATGTTAGATGCGGCAGTGTAAAAGGGCGTGGAAAAGAAACGATGGAATGGTTCACAACCGTTTTCAAACCTTATATTGACCGGAATTTCCGTACCTTATCAGACAGAGAGCATACGTTGATCGCGGGAAGCTCGATGGGCGGGCTTATGAGTCTTTATGCTTTAACGGAATACGGAAATGTCTTTTCGAGAGGAGCGGCTCTTTCTCCTTCGCTTTGGACAGCACCGGAAAAAGTAAGCAGAATGTTGGAAAATGCAGTATTTTTACCGAATACGGTTTTCTATATGGATTATGGAACGGAAGAAATGAACGGGCGTGAGCAGATCCGTATGCAGTTTGGAGAAGTTTCAAAACTTTTGCTGGAGCGGAATGTGCTGTTAAACAGCCGGATCGTTCCGGGCGGAACTCATTGTGAAGCAAGCTGGGAACGTCAGATTCCGTTCTTTATGGAAACTTTGTTATATGATCTGTAAAAAGGAAAGGGGATACGCTCTTGGAAATGACGTATTTAAAACGGTACAGTCCTTCACTGGGAAAGGAAATGGAGTGCAAGATTTACGGTCACGGCGGCCGTCCGGTGCTTTTTATCCCTTGTCAGGACGGTCGTTTTTATGATTTTGAAAATTTTAAAATGACAGATGTGTGGAGTCCATGGATCGAGTCGGGAAAAGTGTTTGTATGTGCCATTGATACCGTAGATCAGGAAACATGGTCGAATACTTATGGAGATGGTCGATGGAAAGCAGAGCGTTATGAGGCATGGATCCGGTATATTACGGATGAAATGGTACCGTTTTTAAAGGATCATACAAAGGAAAAAGGGGAAAACGCAGGAGTGCTTGTTTTTGGATGCAGTCTGGGTGCAACTCATGCAGTGAATCTTTATCTTCGCCGTCCGGATCTTTTTAATGGTCTTTTGGCATTGAGCGGGATCTATACGGCAGAATATGGGTTTGGCGGATATATGGACGGAATCGTATATCAAAATTCACCGGTTCATTTTCTGGAAAATTTTCCAAAAGATCATGAATATGTTGAGATCTATAACCGTCAGAAAGCGGTGATCTGTGCCGGTCAGGGTGCTTGGGAGCTTCCGGATTCTACACGGAGATTAAAAGAACTGTTCGCAGAAAAAGGGATCCATATCTGGGTAGATCTGTGGGGATATGATGTCAGTCATGACTGGTACTGGTGGTATAAGCAGGTGGAATATTTCCTGCCTTATCTTTTGGAAGAAGACACGAAAAATATTTGAGACAGGAGAAAAACAGAAGAAAAGACATGAAGAATTTTGTATTTATTTCACCGAACTTTCCGGAAAATTACTGGATGTTCTGCAAAGAACTGAAAAATAATGGGATCAATGTTTTAGGGATCGGAGATTGTCCGTATGATGCTCTGATGCCGGAGTTAAAAGAAAATCTGACAGAATATTTTAAAGTGGACAGTCTGGAAAATAATGATCAGGTGTATCGTGCTGTGGCATTTTTTATTTTTAAATATGGCAGGGTGGACTGGATCGAGTCTAATAATGAATATTGGCTGGAAAGAGACGCAAGGCTTCGTACCGAATATAACCTTCATACGGGATTTCGCATGGAAGATATTCCAAAGATCAAATACAAATCAAAAATGAAAGAGTATTATCAGAAGGCAGGCATTACGACTGCACGTTATCATATGGTTGAAAAGCTGGAAGATGCATTGAAATTTGCAAAGAAAACAGGATATCCAGTGGTAGCAAAACCGGATAATGGTGTGGGAGCTTCGCATACGTTTAAAATCTCAGATGAAGAAGAAATGAAACTCTTTTTTGAAGAAAAATGGGCAGATGTTCCGTATATTATGGAAGAGTTTGTGAATGGAGAAGTCAATTCCTATGATGCGATCATTGATTCCAATGGGGAACCGATCTTTGAAACAGGAAATGTGACACCAAATTCGATCATGGATATCGTAAATCATCAGGAAAACTGTGTATATTATATCCTGAAACATCTTCCGGAAGATACGAGAAAAGCCGGTCGTGCGGCAGTCAAAAGTTTTGGTGTCAAAAGCCGTTTTGTACATTTTGAATTTTTCCGTCTGCTGGAAGATCAGGAAGGACTTGGAAAAAAAGGCGATCTGACAGCACTGGAAGTAAATATGAGACCGTGCGGAGGATTTACGCCGGATCTGATCAATTTTGCACACAGCACCAATGTATATAAGATCTGGGCAGATATGATCGCATTTGACCGTTCTACCATGCCGGAAGGAGAATCGGCATATTGTGCTTATATCGGACGCAGAGATGGAAAATCTTTTAAATACGACCATGAAAAACTGATGGAACTGTTTGGGGAAGAAATGCGGATGACCGGAAGGATTCCGGAAGTGCTTGCCGATGCCATGGGAAATCAGATGTATGCGGCAAATTTTCCTTCCAAAAAAGAAATGGATCGCTTTTACAGACTGGCTCTGAGAGAAAAGAAAAAATAGAGAGAATAAAAAAGAGATATCCTTCATCGCAGAGGGATATCTCTTTAAAACTAAGGCGAAAAGCTGATTTCACTCAAGCCTTTCGCCTATCATAGAAGATTTTATTCACAGACTTTTCTTCATAGTCTCAAAACTATTCTTCTGCCTGATCATCTAAGTAAGAAATGATGCCGTCGGCAATTCCTCTTGCCAGAAGATCCTGATAGCTGTCCTGCTGTAAAAGACTTCTTTCATCGGCATCACTTAAAAATCCGACTTCTACCAAAGCGGCAGGCATGTCTGTCAGGGAAATGACAGCATAATCTGCGGTTCTTGCCTCACGGTCACGTGCATTTGTCTGGAGGATCACATTTTCCTGAATCAACTGTGCCAGCGGCTGGCTGTTTTCTGTTTTTTCTTCGGCATAATACGTTTCGATGCCGTTTCCTTCTCCGGATTCGGAAGAGTTGCAGTGAATACTGACAAAAACTTGTGCCTCTTTTTTGTTGGCATATTCTGCACGTTCGCCCAGTTTTACAAACGTGTCATCTTCACGAACCATACCGACTTTATAACCGGCATCTTCCAGTAATTTCTGCGTTTTTTGAACGATCTTTAGATTAATGTCTTTTTCCAGAACATCTTTGGAACTGGCTCCCTGATCTTTTCCGCCATGTCCGGCATCAAGGACAATATCGACTGTTCCAAAAGAAAGATTCCAAGGAAGCTGGATCTCTTTGCTGATGGCAGACAGATCATGATTTTTGGTGAAAAGGAATTTTGCAAAACCGAAAGATAACAGAAGAACCAGTAAAAAAAGAACTAATGTCATCAAGGTAACGGCAATCCGCCGCAGGATCTTTTTTCTGCGTCTGCGCCGTTTTTTTCTGAGCATTTGTTCTCTGTGTTTTCTTCTTTCGCTTGGTGTTCTGTCGGATTCTCTGGTGTTCATAACGGTCTCCCATGTCAATATCATATCTGTTTTTAAGAATATCATAAAAAGCCTTTAAATTCCCCAAGGAATTCTTAAACTTTCCTTAAAAAGCACCTGCAAATTTTATTTTATGATTTATGCCATCTTACGGGTACTGTAATGCGGCGTTTCCAACAGCAATCCGTACTGCAAGAAGTATTTAGAAAAAGATCTAAATACTTCTTGCAAAAACGAGACACTGGTGGTACTATTTAGAAAAACATCTAATTAGAAAATTATCTAAATACAGAACACTTTCAGGTAACATGAAAGGCTGTTTCTTATTTTAAAACAGAAAGAAGGAATGTCATGGCATTTGCAGAAACATTTAAGGCATTATCAGATCCGGTACGTCGGGAGATCCTGATGCTGTTAAAAGAAAAACCGCTTTCCGCAGGAGAGATTGGGAGTAACTTTGAGATGACCGGAGCAACGATCTCGTATCATCTGAATATTTTAAAGAAGGCGGATCTGGTAACAGAAACAAGAGAGAAAAATTTTATTTATTATGATCTGAATGTATCGGTTGTAGAAGAAGTCATGTTATGGCTTTCAGAACTGAAAGGAGAAAAGAGTCATGAGTAAAGAAGGTAAAAAAAATCTGATCATTACAACGATCGCAATCCTGCTTCCGATTTTGGTTGGTCTGATCTTCTGGGATCAGCTGCCGGAGCAGATGGCAACACACTTTGATGCGGCAGGAGATGCCAATGGATGGAGCAGTAAATATTTTGCGGTATTTGGTCTTCCGGTGATCATAGCACTGGCAAATGTAGTTTCTGTCATTTTCACGGAGAATGATCCAAAATATGATAAATATCCGAAAAAGATGCTGCGGCTGCTTTACTGTATCTGTCCGCTCATATCATGGTTTGGTGCATTTCTTATTTATGGTTATACGCTGGGACTGGACACCAGTTTTTCCAATCTTGGAACCAGTCTCTTTTGTGGCTTTTTGTTTATCCTGATCGGCAATTATCTGCCGAAAGTGAAACAGAATTATTATCTGGGGATCAAACTTCCGTGGACATATGCAGATGAAGAAAACTGGAATAAAACCCATCGTCTGGCAGGAAAGATCTGGGTGATCGGAGGTCTGCTCATAGTATTCAATGCATTCTTAAAGATCAAAGGGCTGGAGATCGCTGCATTTGTGATCATGGTGCTGGTTCCGACTGTTTACTCTTTCCGTTATAGCCGCAG
>CAZWLV010000043.1:0-11672 GCA_964634715.1 uncultured Lachnoclostridium sp.
GTTTTTCGAACCTTAGGAGCTTTTAGGAAGAGAGAAAATAAACTCTGTCCCCACGCCCTCCGTACTGATCACATTGATATGTTCTCCGTGTGCCTGAATCGCTTCTTTGACGATGGCAAGTCCCAGTCCGGTTCCCTGTTTGTCTTTTCCACGGGAACTGTCCGTTTTATAAAAACGTTCCCAGATCTTTTTCTGGCTGTCTTTTGGAATACCGATTCCGTGATCTTTGACAGAAATGAAAACTTTTTCGTGTTGTACCGTTGTTTCTACTTCAATAGCAGAATTGTCGGAGCTGAATTTGACGGCATTATCTAAAAGATTATAAAGCACCTGCTGGATCTTTCCAAGGTCTGCCTGTACTTTTTCTGTTTTGGATTCGAAAAGCAGATGAATGGAAATCTTCCGTGCCGTACATCGTCCTTCAAAAGAAGCAGCCGTGTTTTTGATCACGGCATTGATATCAAAAGTCGTGATGTCCAGCCGGCCGCGTTTTCCGCCGAAAGAATTGAGTGCCAGAAGTTCTTCCGTCAGTTTGTGGAGACGGTTGGTCTCAAAAAGTACGATATTAAAATATTTTTCCTGCAGTTCCACAGGAATCGTGCCGTCCATCATTGCCTGCACATATCCGCGGATGGAAGTTAATGGAGAACGGAAATCATGGGAAATATTTGCGACAAATTTTCGTTCGTATTCTTCCATTTCATTTAATTCTTTTGCCATGTAGTTCATGGAATCCGCCAGATGCCCGAATTCATCTTCGGTCTTTACGTCGATCTGATAAGTCAGATTTCCGGAAGCATATTCTGATGAGGCTTTGGAAATCTTTTTCAATGGCCGGTAAATACTGAATCCGATGATCATCAGTGCAGCCAGCAATAATACAAGAAGAATGGCGAGCACCACATACATCATATTTAGCAATGCTTCTTTTTCGGCAATGAGAGAAGCATAGGAGGTGTGGATCACTACATACCCCCGTACCTGATAGTGACAGTTGACCGGTGCAATGACACTGAGCATATCTTCGTCAAATTCTCCGAAAAAATTTCCCGTCATATAATAGGAAGTTCCAAGATCCGTAGGATCAAAGTTTTCTATGACCGGTGCATTTTTTTCAGTCTCAGAAATACTTTCATCGGATTTTAAGATGACGGTTCCATCGATATTAACGAGCCAGATATCTGAATCCAGATAAATATCGATCATACGCAGCTGCGAATGAATGTTTTCTAAAGAAGCTTCATTTTTTAAATGATAATAATCTTCTGCATAATCAGAGGACAGAAGGGCAGCTTCCTGATACAGGGTGTCTGCCTTTTGGGTGGTCAGATATTTCAGCAGCCGGTCAGAAGAGACAAATGCGACAAATACAAATCCCAAAATGGCAGTGATGATGTAGATCACAACAAATTTTACATAGATTGATCGTTTCATTTACAGTTTATCTCGTTTCAAATTTATATCCGATGCCCCATACGGTAGAGAGTGCCCAGTGTTCGTGATCTTTGATCTTCTCACGCAGACGTTTGATGTGGACATCGACGGTTCTGGTATCTCCGATGTATTCGTATCCCCAGATATGATCCAGAAGCTGTTCTCTTGTGAATACCTGATTTGGGGAAGATGCCAGAAAATAAAGCAGTTCCAGCTCTTTTGGAGGCATTTCCACGGTGTGTCCCTGATATAAGACGGAATAGTTGGACTGGTTGATCACCAGATCCGGATATTCGACGATCTTTACATCCGGTGATTTTGCAGGTTCCGGAAGGATCTGCTGGCAACGGCGCAGATTTGCCTTGACTCTGGCAACCAGTTCTTTGGTATCAAAAGGTTTGACGATATAATCATCAGCACCAAGTTCCAGTCCCAGTACTTTATCAAAAACTTCTCCTTTGGCGGAGAGCATGATGATCGGTACCTGAGATTTGGTACGTACTTCACGGCACACCTGATATCCGTCGATGCCCGGAAGCATCAGATCCAGTAAGATCAGGTTTGGCTGGAAGTTCTGAAGTTCTTTTAAGGCAGATTCGCCATCATGAACCATTTTTGTTTCGTAGCATTCTTTGGTCAGATAAAGTGAGATCAGCTCAGCGATATTGACATCATCATCTACAATGAGGATTTTTTGTTTTGCGACCATTGGAGCCCTCCTATTTAAATTCTGCAATGGTGACTCCGGCATCACCTTCGCCGAATTCACCCAGTCGATAAGTTTTTACATATTTGCATCGTTTTAAGTGTCTTTGTACTGCTTCACGCAGTTTTCCGGTTCCTTTACCGTGTACGATGCGGACACTCGGCATATGTGCAAGGTAAGCATCATCTAAATATTTGTCCAGATGAGCCAATGCTTCATCAACCGTCATACCGATGAGATTGATCTCGGTAGAAACGGAAGCAGACTTGGACATTTTGATCTTTCCGGAACCGGTTTTGGTAAGAGCCGGTGCAGTGATCGTTACTTCATCGATCAGTTCAAGATCATTAATGTTTACTTTGGAACGCATGATTCCCATCTGTACAAAAAGGAATCCCTTGGCATCCGGCATGGAGCTGACCGTTCCTTTTAAATTTAAAGATAAAACTTTCACGGCATCTCCGATATGAAGATTTTTCGCTGACAGTTTTTTCTTTGGTTTTGGTGTCTGTGCCTGTACATTTTTGTTTGTTTTCTCCATTTTTTCGCGGAGTTTCTGGCGTTTTGCTTCCATTTCACGGATAGAAGCATCAGAAGCACGGTATTTTTGGAAATCCCGGATCGTTTCGTCAGCAGTTTTTTTCGCATCGGCAAGGATCGCACGAGCTTCTTCATTGGCTTTTCGTAAGATTTCTTCTTTTCGTGTTTCCAGTTTATCCTGCTTCTTTTCCAGAGCATTTCGAAGGGATTTGATCTCTTCTTTATGTCTTCGGATCTCTTCTTCTTCGGCCTCGATGGTCTTGCGGCTCTGTTCCAGATCGGTCAGAAGATCTTCAAAGCTTTCGTCCTGTGCCGTCAGATGTTCCTTGGCGTTTTCAATGATAAAATCCGGAAGTCCCAGCTTGCTTGAAATCGCAAAGGCATTACTTTTTCCCGGAACGCCGATCAGCAGGCGGTAAGTTGGCCGCAAGGTTTCTACATCAAATTCACAGCAGGCATTTTCGACTCCGGAAGTAGAGAGTGCGAAAACCTTTAATTCGCTGTAATGGGTGGTGACCATTGTGCGGATCTTCTGTGCATGCAGATGGGAAAGGATCGCAATAGCCAGTGCAGCACCTTCGGTAGGATCTGTACCGGCACCAAGCTCGTCGATCAGCACTAAGGAGTTTGGCGTTGCATTTTTTAAGATGGATACGATATTGGTCATGTGTGAGGAGAACGTACTTAAAGACTGTTCAATGCTCTGTTCATCACCGATATCAGCAAATACATCATCAAAAAGTGCCAGTTTGGAACGTTCAAAAGCAGGGATGTGAAGTCCTGACTGTCCCATCAGTGTGAAAAGTCCGACGGTTTTTAAGGAAACCGTTTTACCGCCGGTGTTTGGACCGGTTACGACCAGAAGATCAAAATCACGTCCAAGAGAAACGGTGATCGGAACGGCTTTCTTCTTATCTAAAAGCGGATGACGGGCATCTTTGATATAGATATTTCCTTTGGTATTAAACAATGGTTCACTGGCGTTCATTTCCTTTGCAAGAAGTGCTTTTGCAAAAATAAAATCCAGTTTTGCAAGTACCTTCAGATCAGTATCAATGGCTTCTATGGAAAGGGCTGCCTGTGCACTTAATCCGGCTAAGATGACATCGATTTCTTCCTGTTCCTGAAGTTCTAATTCTTTTAAGTCGTTGTTGATCTTAACGACAGACATCGGTTCTACGAAAAGTGTGGAACCGGTAGAAGACTGGTCGTGGATCATGCCCGGAACCTGTCCGCGGTATTCAGCTTTTACCGGAAGACAGTAACGGCCGTTTCTCATAGTGATCACAGCATCCTGAAGATAGGTTCTGGCAGAGCCGTTTAAAAGAGAGCTTAAGGTGGAATGTACCTTGTCATTTAACAGTTTCATCTGTCGGCGGATACTTTTTAAATGGCTGCTGGCATCGTCTGCGATCTCATCTTCTGATAAGATACATCGTCTGATCTCAGAAGATAATGGAAAGCATGGTTCCAGTGCATCGAAAAAATCGTCAAGGGAATCCCTAAGGTCATCGGTACGTCCGTCACCACGGGAATATTGTTTGACTCTTCCGGCAGTTTCCAAAAGGCTGCAGATCCGGAGCAGTTCTATGATATTTAAACTTCCGCCGATCTCCAGACGTTTTAGAGAAGCACCGATGTCAGCGGTTCCGGAAAATGAGATGCTGCCTTTGGCATAAACCCTGCGAAGAGCATCTGCGGTCTGACGCTGGGCGGTGCGGATCTCTTCAAGGTCATGCATCGGAACCAGTGACTGACACTGGCTGCGGCCAAGATCGCAGGAGGCTTTTGCAGTAAGTAATTCTATGATCTTGTCATATTCCAAGATCTTTAATGCTTTTTGATTCATTTTAAAACTCCAAATAATATATTTACAGCCTATTTTACCCGATTTTGAATAGAAAGAAAAGAGTGTTTACCATATGGACATGAAAATTAAAAAATAGTATACTAAACGAAAAGAGTCTTCGGAGGGATTCTCATGAGTCAGGATTTTTCTTTTATGAATGAAAAGATTAAGGATAAGCCGTTTTATAAGAGAAAATGGGTTCGGATCACAGCGGCCGTGGTAAGTTCTGCGGTTTTGTTTGGTGCGGTCTCAGGTCTGGTATTTGTAAAAATGTGTGACTGGCTGGAAGAAAAGCAGGAACAGCAGGCGATACAGGATATTGAGATCCCGGAAGATATGCCGGCGGAACCTGTTATATCAGAAACGGATCTTTCAGATCAGAGTGATACCGTTTCAGAACCGGTACCGGCAGAGAATGAACTGACTTTGGAAGATTATGAACTGCTGCATGAACAGCTTCAGGATCTGGCAGGAGAAGTGCGAAGATCCATTGTAACGGTAGCAGCGTTAAATCGGGATGAAGACTGGTTTTTACAAGGCTATCAAAACGGAAGACGTTCGGCAGGGATGATCATCGGGGATAACAGTGTGGAACTTTTGATCCTTACCAGATATGATACGGTAAAACAGTGCGACGAGATCAAAGTGACATTTACCGATGATACGGATATTGCCGCAGCATTAAAAAAATATGATGTAACGACAGGGTTTGCAGTGATCAGTGTCAATCTCAGTGATATACCGGAAGCAACCAGTGAAGTGATCACAAAAGCGTCTTTGGGAAATTCTGTCCGTCTGAAAGCAGGAACGCCGGTTTTGGCGGTAGGAAGATCAGAAGGCAGTGAAGATGATATGAAGCTTGGAACCGTGACTTCCGCAGAATACAGCCAGAGTATGGCAGATGCAGAGTATACGATGCTCCTTACCGATATGGTAAATGGGATCGGAACCAGCGGTGTACTGGTCAACTTTAAAGGAGAAGTCGTAGGGATCATCCGTGAACAGGAACCGTCAGGATATATGCAGAATGTCCTGTCTGCCTATGCGATCTCAGATATTAAAAGTCTGATAGAACATTTATCAAATAATCAGGATGTGACGTATTTGGGGATCAAGGGAGTTGATGTGACGGAAGAAGCACAGTCAGAAGGTGTTCCGGCTGGGATTTATGTAACAGAAGTTCAGATCGATTCTCCTGCAATGCGAGGCGGTATCCAGAGCGGAGATGTGATCTATGCGGTAAATGGACAGGAAGTTCAGAGTATGAAGGAATTTTCGAAGATTCTTCAAAGATTTTCCAATAAACAGAACATTTCTCTGGAAGGTCAGAGACTTACCAAAGATGGATATAAAAAGATCAGTTATCAGACAGCATTAACAGTATTAGAGTAGGAGTTATTATGAAATTTATTGAAACATTACGTGAAGGGGAACGTATCAATGATGTGTATCTTTGCAAGTATAAACAGTCAGCAATGACAAAAAACGGAAAACCATATGAAAATGTGATCCTGCAGGATAAAACAGGAACCATCGATGCAAAGATCTGGGATCCGAATTCCATGGGGATCGATGAATTTGAAGCATTGGATTATGTAGCGGTCGTAGGAGATGTGACCAGCTTTCAGGGAACGCTGCAGGTCAGCATTAAAAGAGTCCGTAAAGTACATGAAGGAGAATACGAACCGGCAAATTATCTTCCGGTCAGTGAATATGATATCGAAGAAATGTATCAGGAACTTCTGGGGATCGTAAACAGCATTCAGAATCCGTATCTTTCTAAGATCGCAAAGCATTTCTTTGTGGAAGATACTGATTTTGCAAAACGTTTTAAATTCAGCAGTGCAGCAAAGAGTGTACATCATGGGTTTGTCGGAGGGCTTTTAGAACATACGTTAAGTGTGTGCAAACTGTGCCAGTTTTATGTAAAACAGTATTCGATCCTGAATGAAGATCTGCTGTATACCGCAGCACTTTGTCATGATATCGGAAAAGTGTATGAGCTTTCTTCCTTCCCGGAAAATGATTATACAGATGACGGACAGCTGTTGGGACATATTGTGATGGGGTGCGAAATGGTAGGAGATCAGATCCGTCAGATCGAAGGATTTCCGAAAAAGCTTGCAAATGAATTAAAGCACTGTATTCTGGCACATCACGGTGAGCTGGAATTTGGTTCTCCAAAGAAACCGGCTCTGGTAGAAGCAGTTGCACTGAATTTTGCAGATAATACAGATGCCAAGATGGAAACTTTAAAAGAAATCTTTAAAGCGGCAGGAGATAACAGCGAATGGCTGGGATATAACCGTCTGCTGGAATCTAATATCAGAAAAACAAGTAAATAAAAGACATATATGACGTCTGTAATCAAATACAGACGTCGTTGTTTATCCAATATGATGCAGAAAAATCCATACCGGCTCGCAGAAGATATTTCGGTCGTTGGATTTAAGATTGCGGATGAGATTGCAGGAAGTTAGAAAAATATAAGAAACGGAGTTTCGGAAGCAGATCATGCAGGGAATTTTAAAGCTGCGATCGAAGTACCGTTTTTATATAGGGAGAATCTATGAAAAAAGACGATTTAGTAACATTAAAAATTGAAGATATGGGAGTAGACGGTGAAGGGATCGGCCACAAAGACGGCTGTACACTGTTTGTCAAAGATGCTCTGATCGGTGATGTGATCCATGCCAAAGTCATGAAAATGAAAAAAAATTATGGTTATGCACGTCTGATGGAGATCATTACGCCGTCACCGGATCGTACAGAACCGAAATGTCCTTATCATAAGCAGTGCGGAGGCTGTCAGATCCAGGCACTTTCTTATGAAAAACAGTTGGAATATAAAAAAAGAAAAGTATTAAATAACCTTACCAGGATCGGCGGTCTTAATGATCTTCCGGAGTTTGATCTGATCGGTATGGAGGAACCTTATCATTACCGTAATAAAGCACAGTTCCCGTTTGGACTGGATAAAAACGGAGAGATCGTTACCGGATTTTATGCAGGAAGAACCCACAGCATCATTTCTAATACGAAATGCTATCTTGGTGTGGAAGAAAATGAACAGATTTTACAGATCATTTTAAATCATCTGAACCGTTATCATATTCCGGTTTATGACGAAAAGAGCGGAAAAGGACTGCTCCGTCATGTGTTGATCCGAAAAGGATTTACGACCGGAGAACTGATGGTATGTCTGATCTTAAACGGTACACAGATGCCGGAAATGCAGAAGCTTGTAACGGAACTGATCAAGATTCCGGGAATGACAAGCATTACGATCAATGTAAATAAAAAGCAGACCAATGTGATCATGGGACAGGAAATGCTCTCTGTCTGGGGGCAGGATCATATTACGGATTATATCGGAGACGTAAAATATCAGATTTCCCCGTTATCATTCTTTCAGGTCAATCCGGTGCAGACGAGAAAACTGTATGAACGTGCGTTAGAGTATGCACAGGTAGAAAAGGGAGAAACCGTCTGGGATCTTTACTGTGGTATCGGAACGATTTCGTTGTTCTTGGCACAGAAAGCAGAGCAGGTTTATGGGGTAGAGATCGTACCGCAGGCGATCGAAGATGCGAAACGGAATGCGGCACTGAACGGATTTACCAATGCAGAATTTTATGTGGGAAAAGCGGAAGAAGTTTTGCCGAAAAAATATGAAGAAGAAGGTGTGACGGCAGATGTCATCGTCGTGGATCCGCCAAGAAAAGGATGCGATGAAGCACTGCTTCGCACGATCGTGCAGATGAATCCGAAAAGAGTGGTGTATGTAAGCTGTGATAGTGCAACGCTGGCGAGGGATCTGAAGTATCTGGCTGGGGAAGGATATCAGGTGGAGAAGGGAACGGTGGTGGATCAGTTCCCGCATACGACGCACGTGGAGACGGTATGTCTTTTGTCCAAACTTCAAAATCGACAGCATATTGAAGTAGAACTTAATATGGATGAGTTGGATCTGACCGATGCGGAGAAGAAAGCCACCTATGAAGAAATAAAGGCATATGTGCTTGAGAATACCGGATTAAAGGTTAGCAGTCTTTATATCGCTCAGGTAAAGCAGAAATATGGTATTATTGAGCGAGAAAATTTTAATAAACCAAAGTCTGAGGACAACAGACAACCACAGTGTCCGAAAGAAAAAGAGGATGCGATTATAGATGCGTTGAAGCATTTTGGGATGATTGTATAAGAAAATAAGTATCGTTTATTGAGATAAGGATAAATCAGTAAGCGATACTTTTTTAACTTTAGAAATATAATATAGTCTGTGAATCCTTTAAATATGTATCTATGGATATTAGCGCCAGAAAACAATACAAATGTTGCTTTCATGACAAAAATTAAGAAATATCTAATTGATAAATACCTTGATTTGCTTTTACTGGCAGATGAACAAAAGAATATGGTTGCTCTCTATCTTGAAAAAGTACGATGTATGTTCTAAACGATGATGGTGTCAAAAGCGAATGTGTTATCACAGATGAAGGAAAAGGAATTTGAGAAATAAAGAGTTTTGCAATTGGCCCAGAATACCAAGGAAAGGGTTATGGGAGACAATTCATAGAATTTCTTTCAGAGAAGCAAAAGGAAGTCCACTTTATGCAGACTTCCTTTGTTTTTATTCACACCAAGAAATATTATCAGAAGTTCTCTTTATGGGTTCGGAATTATCATCACTATAACCCAAAGCAATCATGCAAGCTACGGTTTTATCTTCGCCAATACCAATAGCACTCTTAACTTCAGGAACCATAAATGCTAATGTGGATGCTGCTGTGTAACAAGAAGCGATCCCCAATTCTGTTGCAGCAATCAGAATATTTTGGGCAGCGCAACCTGCATTGGCATTATTCATACCTGCGCTCTGCGGATCGTTCGCTGCATCAGTAACGATTGCGATTGCTGCAGGTGTATTATAAAGAACTTCAAAACCAGGAGTATTCGCACGCGTGATTAGAAAATCATTTCCAGATTGGAGCATAACTCCTTTGGCGGTTTTCTGAATGGTATCAAGAACAGAAGCGTTGGTAATGATCACGAAATCAAGTTTTCCAGCGATAGCTGCTTGATTACCGGCAGTAACAATCTGTTCCAACTTTTCTTTTTCAATCAGTTGAGATGTATAAGAGCGTGTACTCTTTCTTGCTTTGATAGCTTCTAATGTGTTCATAAATAAGACCTCCTTAGGTAGTTTGACATTTACTAATGAAGATATTATAATTCGGTAAGAAATATTTAGCAAGTACGCAGAAATTACTTACATAGTAATATGAATCTTACTAAAGGAGATATTAAATATGAATAACAAAGGTATTGGAATAACAGACGAAATTGTAAATTGTCCAATATATAAAACAATGGAACTTTTTCAAGGTAAATGGACTGTATGGATTTTGTTTGAATTAAGTAAAAACCAGACCATGCGATTTGGTGAACTTAGAAATGCAATTCCAGGCATTTCTAATACGATGCTTGCATCAACATTGAAAGATTTAGAAGAAAAACAATTAGTAGAGCGAATTCAGTATACAGAAATACCACCTCGTGTTGAATACACAGCAACGACTAAGGCTATGGAACTGAGAATAGTTTTTGAAGCTATGAGTGAATGGGGAAGTAAGCATTTATAGGAAGATTTTGGAAAGCTGAGGATCGACAAAGTTCGTTTGTTTGTTGCGGAAAATGAGATTTAGAACGGATTATTACACACGAATTTTTAGAGCAGTTAGAAACAGCTATAAGAACAGCAAGTGATGCGAATAGCTCAGGAAATGTAGTTGTAAAGATAATAATGTAGAGAGCTTAAAAATAATCTCTTGTAATTTTTTCAAAATAGAGGTAACATATAGAAAATGGAATACAGGGGAGCTTGTATTGGCAGGCTGAGAGGAAGGAACCACCTTCGACCCTATAACCTGATGCGGATAATGCCGTCGTAGGAAGTCATAGACAAGGATTTTTTACAGGAAGCATCTTGCAAGGGTTGTTTCCTGTTTTTGTTTTACAACTGAAAATACAGGGGAGCTTGTATTGACAGGCTGAGAGGAAGGAATCACCTTCGACCCTTATACCTGATGTGGATAATGCCGCCGTAGGAAATGTTTTTGCTCTGTTACAGGAGGGTACCACAAAAGGTATTCTCCTGTTTTTTTATATCTTTGAGAGAGGAGGAAATGAGTTCCATTTATATGGCGGACTGAGGGGGAGCGCCCTGAGTCTTGTAAATCAGCGATGGGAAGCCGTGTTCCGGCGTGAGAGGATGCCAGTAAGTATCGACCGAACTTCCATGCAGATTCCGTATGGAATACTGCGACTATTTTTGGAAGCGTCGCTGATGTTTGACGTTTCCTAATTTACTTAAAGGAGAAATTGAATATGAACAAAATGAATACAAAAAAATTAGCGATCGCAGGTGTGTTCTGCGCTGTTGCTGTTGTAGGAAGCCTTTTTTCTTTCCCTGTTTTCGGGAGTAAATGTTCTCCGGTACAGCATATGGTCAATATTTTATGTGCTGTATTACTTGGACCTGGATATGGGCTGTGTGCTGCATTTGTGGCAGCGTTGATCCGAAATCTGCTTGGACTGGGGAGTCTTATGGCATTTCCCGGAAGTATGTTTGGTGCATTGATGTGCGGTATCGTTTATGCAAAAACCAAGAATATTTTGGCAACTTTGTTTGGAGAGGTATTTGGCACTGCCATTCTTGGTGGATTGTGTGCTTATCCGATTGCTATTTTCTTTATGGGGCAAAGTGCAGCGGGGCTTGCTTTCTATGCGTATATCATTCCGTTTTTGATTTCCACTGTGGGTGGTGCAATTATATCTGCAATTTTAATTTATAGCTTGAAAAAATCTGGTGTTCTGTGTACCATGCAGGATTCTTTGAATTGTTAGGGGAGGAAGAAAAATGTTTCAGAATATGCTTAAAAATGTGAGGACGAAGTGTCCGCTGATTCATAACATTACTAATTATGTGACTGTCAATGATTGTGCAAATATTGTGCTTGCCTGTGGAGCATCTCCAATCATGTCTGACGATAAGGAGGAAGTATCAGAAATTACTTCCATTTGTGGTGGATTAAATATCAATATTGGAACGTTGAATAGCAGAACGGTTGCATCTATGCT
>CAZWLV010000044.1:0-9998 GCA_964634715.1 uncultured Lachnoclostridium sp.
GTATGGTAGATGCAGTGGAGTCCGGCGATCATAAGGCGATCGAAGAACTGACGGAGGCTATTGAGCGTTTTATAAAATAGCATTTGGAATACGGCATACGGAATACGGCATATAGCAGCCGGAAGAATATTTTTGAGGCTTAACGAAAAGAGATTGACAGATTCCAAGCGTTCTTGTGCAAAATCACGAAAAGCCGATTAGGGGTTGAAAAGCCGTAAGAGTTCTACTATACTGATACTATATCTTGCGGTAGGACAAAAGGAAAACTTCAAGATATAGTAGGAAAGCTATCGTTTTTGAAATGCAGCAACAAAATGGGCTGCAGCTTATGGAAGAGAACGGTAACTTGTGGAGGAGATCAAATGATTTATGTAATAAAAAAAGACGGAACAAGAGAAAAGTTTAATGTAGAAAAGATCATCAATGCAGTCAACAAATCTGCAAACAGGATCCTTTATACATTTACGGAAGAAGAAGAAAGACATATCTGCGATTTTGCATTTTCAAAAGCAGAATCTTTAGGAAAAGAAAATATTGATATTCAGGATATGCATAATATCGTCGAAGGTGCTTTGGAGCAGGTAAATCCGGCAGTTGCCAGAAGCTATCGGGATTATCGTAATTATAAAAAAGATTTTGTCCATATGATGGATGATGTTTATACCAAAAGCCAGTCGATCCGGTATATCGGAGATAAGAGCAATGCGAACACGGACAGTGCACTGGTAGCGACGAAGCGAAGCCTGATCTTTAACGAACTGAACAAAGAGCTTTACAGAAAATTCTTTATGAACCGCAACGAACTTCAGGCATGTCGTGACGGTTATATTTATATTCATGACCAGTCAGCACGACTGGATACGATGAACTGCTGCCTTTTTGATGTAGGAAATGTACTCAAAGGCGGTTTTGAGATGGGAAATGTCTGGTATAACGAGCCAAAGACACTGGATACGGCATTTGATGTTATGGGAGATATCATTTTAAGTACGGCTGCACAGCAGTACGGCGGATTTACCGTGCCGGAAGTAGATAAGATCTTAGCTCCTTATGCAGAAAAGAGTTATCGGAAATATAAAGAAGAATTCAGACAGTTTGCCGATCCTTCCTGGGAAGGCGTAGAAGAACGTGCGGAAGCGTATGCCATGAGCAAAGTACGTCGTGATTTTGATCAGGGATGGCAGGGAATCGAGTATAAATTAAATACTGTTGGTTCTTCCCGTGGTGATTATCCGTTCGTAACGGTGACATTAGGACTGGGTACGGAAAAATTCGAAAAAATGAGCAATGTATCTTTACTTCGTGTTCATAAAGAAGGACAGGGAAAGGCAGGCAACAAAAAACCGGTACTTTTCCCGAAGATCGTCTTTTTATATGATGAAGAGATCCATGGTCCGGGAAAATGCTGTGAAGATGTGTTTGAAGAAGGTGTGGACTGTTCTTCAAAGACCATGTATCCGGACTGGCTGTCCATGAGCGGAAAAGGTTATATTTCCAGCATGTATCAGCGTTATAAAAAAGTCATCAGTCCGATGGGCTGCCGTGCATTTTTAAGTCCATGGTATGAAAGAGGCGGAATGCATCCGGCAGATGAAAATGATGTGCCTGTATTTGTCGGTCGTTTTAATATCGGTGCTGTAAGTTTACATCTTCCGATGATCCTTGCAAAGGCACGTTCCGAAAACAGAGATTTTTATGAAGTGCTGGATTACTATCTGGAAATGATCCGCCGTCTTCATATCCGTACTTATGAATATCTTGGAGAGATGCGTGCATCTACCAATCCGCTGGCATATTGCGAAGGCGGTTTCTATGGCGGACATCTTCAGCCGGGAGAAAAGATCAAACCGTTGTTAAAAACAGCTACGGCATCTTTTGGGATTACGGCATTAAATGAACTTCAGGAACTTTATAACGGAAAATCCATTCGTGAAGACGGTCAGTTTGCATTAGATGTTCTGGAATATATCAATAAAAAGATCACACAGTATAAAGAAGAAGACGGAAATCTTTATGCGATCTATGGAACACCGGCAGAAAGTTTATGCGGACTTCAGATCGAGCAGTTCCGTAAAAAATACGGCATTATCGAAGATGTATCAGACAGACCGTATGTGAGCAACAGTTTCCACTGTCATGTAACGGAGCAGATGACACCGATCGAAAAACAGGACTGTGAAGGACGTTTCTGGGAGCTTTGCAATGGCGGTAAGATCCAGTATGTCAGATATCCGATCGGATATAACAAAGATGCCATCAGAACGCTGATCAGAAGAGCGATGGAACTTGGATATTATGAAGGTGTCAACCTGTCGCTGGCATATTGTGATGACTGCGGATATCAGGAACTGGAAATGGATGTTTGTCCGAAATGCGGTTCTAAAAATCTGACGAAGATCGATCGTATGAACGGATATCTTTCCTACAGCCGTGTTCATGGAGATACGCGTCTGAATAAAGCCAAAATGGCAGAGATCGCAGAACGTGTCAGCATGTAATTTATAGACAGTATGCAGATAACGTGATCTTGTGCATCAGGTCATACAAAATCTAAAATGTATAATTATAAAAAAACTCCACATCCTATGAAAAAAGGATGTGGAGTTTTTTATGGATTATGGAAAAGCATTTATCATAGGAGGAATGATCTGTGCAGTGGTACAGATCCTGATGGAAAAGACAAAGCTGATGCCGGGAAGGATCATGGTACTTTTAGTCTGCACGGGAGCAGTATTGGGATTTATCGGTGTGTATCAGCCGTTTGCCGAGTTTGCAGGAGCAGGAGCTTCGGTTCCGCTGCTTGGATTTGGAAACACGCTTTGGAAAGGAGTAAAAGAAGCCATTGATCAAGACGGTTTTCTAGGGATCTTTCGCGGCGGCTTTACAGCCAGTGCAGCAGGGATCGGTGCGGCACTGGTCTTTGGCTATCTGGCAAGTCTGATCTTTCAGCCAAAAATGAAAAAGTAGGGGCTTCTAATCGTTATAAAGCCTGCGAATAGCTGCCGTTTAAGAAATCGGAGTGAGCAGTAACAAAAGAGTGGAGAAAATCCGAATTTACCGGAGCACGCAGTTGTGTTAAAAAAGAAAAATTGATATAATATAAAATTAAGGGAAAGAGCGTAAAATGCAAAGAAATCCGTGAGTATCAGGAAGATTTAGGAAGAAAAAGTTAAACGAAACTTCATAAGCACCAACTGACGGAGATCGGAAAAATTCAGACAGATAAGGAACGATATGACAAATCAGACAAGCATGCTCCGGGAGATCATTGAGGAGCATTCAGAACGAATGAAAAATATGAAAAAATATTACCCGTATTTCAGACTGGCAGAAACGTCTTTGTCCCAGTACAGAGACGGACAGTTTGCCTGTCTGGATATGGGTTATATTACGTTGGCAGTGATCCGTTTTTTTATTGAAGAAAACAATTTTAAAGAAAAAGATGTCACTTATCAGGAGTATTACAGCTTTTTAAAAGAGCTTCTAAAAAGGGATTTTCTGCTGAAATTGGAAAAGGAAGAAGAACAGGAACTGATCCTGTTTTTGTTTGATAAATTAAAAAATGACGGAAAACCGTTTTGTTTTGATTATTTTGATCCGTCAGATCACAAACATAAGACGATGCGGTGCCGTTTTTTGGACAGCCGGATCGAAGATGGTGTCGTGTATTATTTTATTACAACAGATGCCATTGAATTTTATCTGGATACGAAAGAGATCAAAGAAGAAAGCACCATCAATGTAGAACAGCTTCTTCTGGAAAAACTGATCAGCAGCCAGAATTTCCGTGGCGGTACGGAAGTTGTACGCCGGATCAATCATGAAGTAGGAAGACTGATGCGACGGAAAAATGAAGTGCTGGGTTTATTAAGCTATGATGTTTTTTCCGGTGTCGAAGAGTTTGAGCGGTTTATGGGAAGCACCATGCGATGGTTTCAGGAAGAGCAGAAGCTCTTTAAGAGAAATAGTGATCTGATCCATAAAGCATTAGAGCGGGCAGAAATGGACGGAGAAAAAGGCGATTATCAGAGCCGTTATTATCAGGCGATCGATGAAATCTATCAGTTGGAACTGGAATTAAAAAAAGCCATTGCAAAACATAGTGAACTTCTGAGTGCCTGTACGGCATTGCAGAAAAAAGTAGGAGAATTGGTCGAAAGATCAAAATTTTCCGCATTGAAACGTTCGTTGGATTTTAAAAAGGTCGGAAACAGGCTGATGGAACGGGATCGGGCAGATCTTTTAGAGGCACTGGTGATGCCGCTGTTTGCTGTTTCGCCGGAGAAAACATTGAATCTGAGAAGATTAGATGATCTTTTGATGGTAAATCCGGAAAGACAGGAGATTGCAGAAGCGATGCCGGAGGGCGAAGAACAGACTTATATTTATGAAGATGAGATCGAAGATGCAAGGATCCAGAAGAACTATATCCTGCTTTTTGAAAATCTGTTACAGACACTGGAAAAGAAATCAGCCATGACTTTGAAAGAATGGCAGGAACAGCTGGTTTCCCAGCTTGGTTCCGGTATTGTAAAAAATGCAGATTATTATTCGTTTCTGGTGCATCTGACACAGAAAAAACAATATCACATTGCTGCTATGGTCAGAAAACCGGATACTTTTTTAGAAGAAGCAGTCAGGGTATTTCTGGAAGAACATAAACAGTATGAAAATGACCGGATCTTTTTGGAAATGCTTCCGGAAGAGGAATTATTTCTTACAGACCGGATGTCCGTGACGAATTTCAAAATTTATCTAGAAAAATAGAACGAAAGACAAAAGAAAGGATCGAAAAAGTGGAAAACAGAAATCTGGAAAAAGCACTGGAACTGATCTCGGATCTGATACAGGGAGAAGAAAATCCGGTACTTTATGAAGAATACAGTTCGAATTCGGAAGTTTATAAGCTGACTGCCATGATCGCAGAAAAGCTTGGATTAACGATTTATGAATATCATAACCACCTGTATATGACCAGCGGAGAACGCAACAGAGTGTTTGGATTTACTAATGAACAGCTCAAAAAGACCATCGGTGTGCGGTTAAACAGGGAATTATATCTTTGCTATTATATTATCTATACGATCATGCTCCAATTCTATCAGGATTCAGCAACTTACAGCTATATTGAATATATAAAGATCGATGATGTGATCCGGGCAGTGGATCAGGGACTTGCAGGGATCATTTCGAAGATGGAAGTCCTTGTCTTAAATGAACTGGAAGAAAATTCCTTCCGCACGCTTGCACTGATGTGGGAAGATCTTCCGATGATCACTGCAGAAGAGTCTTCTGTCAGAAGAGCTGCAAGAAATTCAAAGATCGGTTATGTGAAAATGGTAGTGAATTTTATGACGGATCAAAGACTTCTTCTGGCAGCGGAGGAACGTTATTATCCGACAGAACGTTTCCGTGCACTGATCGAGAACTATTATACGGAATATCAGGGACGGCTGTATGAATTATTAAATGGAAAGGAAGAAGCATAATGCCCCATATTAACAGAATTCGTGTCAATAACGTGAAATATAATTTTGGAACCCAGTATTATGATGATTTTGTCCTGCGGTTTTCAGGGAAAAATACAATCTATGATCTGGCAAACGGCGGCGGAAAAAGTGTGCTGATGCTTCTGCTTTTACAAAATCTGCTGCCAAACTGTACGCTGGATGAAAAACAGCCCATCGAAAAACTGTTTCGTTCAGGAAACGGCAATACGACGATCCATTCCCTGATCGAATGGAAATTAAATCCTTGTCATGTAAAAAACGGTTTTCAGTACATGACGACAGGATTTTGTGCAAGAAAAGCCAAAAACAGCAGTGGAGAAGAGGGAGAAAATGCAGCGGACAGAGCTGCGATCGACTATTTTAATTACTGCATTTTTTACAGACAGTTTAATGACAATGATCTGAAAAACCTGCCGTTATCTAATGGAAAAGAAAGGATTACCTATTTAGGACTCCGCTCTTATCTGCAGGAGCTGGAAAAGAAAAATTTTTATGTGGAAGTGAAGATTTTCGACCGCAAAGGAGATTATCAGCGGTTTATCAGCCAGTATGGCCTTTTTGAGAGTGAATGGGAGATCATCCGTGGGATCAATAAGACCGAAGGGCATGTACGTACCTATTTTGAGACCAATTACCGTACGACCAGAAAGGTGGTAGAAGACCTGCTGATCGAGGAGATCATCGAAAAATCATTTTATCATAAAGCAGGTACGGATCGGGAATCCGGAGAAATGGCTCATACATTGCTGGATCTGAAAGATCAGCTGGTACTGTTGTCTAAAAAGAAAAATGAGATCCATTATTATGATAAGCAGATCGAACTTCTGACAGAATTTGCAGAGAGGATCGGAAGCCTTCAGGGAATGTATCTGAAAAAGCAGGGGCTGGAAGAACAGCTGGTAAAGACGTATCATACAACGCTGCAGCGTCATGAACAGAAAAAGTATTCGCATCAGCAGCTGATCGAAAAAGATGAACGGCTGAATCAGCAGAGAACAGAAACTGCCTGCCGGATCGATACCGCAGAGATCGAGAAAAAAGAACAGCAGTTGAAAAAACTGGAAATCGTATTAAAAGAAAAGGAAAAAGAGATTTCGAAGATTCTGGCAGTCAGCATGAAAAAACATGCGGAACTGGAAGAAAGAGAATGCGATAATCATTATCTGAATTATCTCGAATATGAAAAAGAATATCTGACAGCAAAGAAGGCAGTAGAAGCCATTTTAGATGGAAGCGGTACGTTAGAAGAAGATCTTTTTGCCTTGGCAAATGAATTAAAGGCACTGACAGAACTTCGTCAGCAGGAGCTTGCTGAAAAGATCACGAAGCTTCAGGAAGAATTAAGTCAGATGGAAGCAGGACAGACAGAGCTTTTGAAAAAGGAAAAAGAGCTGGAGATCAGAAAACAGGTGCTGAAGGGAAATATTGAAAGATCGGAAGCGGAAACGCTGGAACTGACAGCACAGCGGACAATGCTGGCACAGGAAGAAAACAGTCTCTTGCTTTTTGATCTGGAAGAAGAGTACCGTCTTGCAAAAAACAGAACAGCAGAACTGGAAAAACGCCATGCTCAGACCACAGAGCGTCTGGAAGAGTGTAAAAAAGAACTTTATGGAACCCAGATCACAGACAGGGCAGCCTTATCAGAAGAAAAAAATTTAATGAACCGTCTGGAAGCATTAGGTTCGGAGCTTGGAAAATACAGTGATTTGAAAGAACGGATGAACCGTCTGCTGCAGATTTACGGCGGAACCGGGGAATCAGTAGAAAACATTTTGTTCCAGCGGCAGAAAGAACTGACAGGACAGCAGCAGAAGCATATGGAAGAAAAAAGAGTGCTTCAGGAATGCCTGACAGCAGCCATGGAAGGAATTCCGGTGCCGCAGCCGCAGGACGTGTCAGCGTTTTTGGAAGAAATCCTCCGGTATTATGATGAAAAAGCGGTTTCGGGTTATGAATATCTGAAAAATATGGAACCGGAAGAACGGGAGCGTTTTTTGGAACATTATCCGATGCTTCCATATGGGATCGTGACTGCGGCAGATTTAGAGGAGCTTTGTCATGACCGGAAATTCAAAGAAAAAGAGTTTGGGAAAGAACTGATCCCGATCATTTCCAAAAATGCACTGGAACGGGAAAAAGATCTGACCGAAGAATCCATGATGATCTTTGCCGGAAAAACGGCAGATGTCCAAAAGATCAGGGAAGCACTGGAAAAGCTGGAAACACTTCTTGGCAGGGAATATGAGCAGGAACGGATCTTAAAACAGGATTACGATTTTGTACAGAAATATTTACAGCAGTGTTTGGAGCAGGAAGAAAAAGAGCGGTCTTATGAAGAACTGAAACACCGTTGGAAAGAGCTGCAGCAGGAGAGAGAAGAACGAACAGAAAAGATCCACAGAATGACAGAGCAGGAAGAACTGCTGAAAAAAGAATTGACAGAACTTGCACAGTCTTTAAAAGAGGCAGCAGTTCATCAGGAAAATATGCAGAAATTATCTGATCTGGAAGAAGCATCTGCGAAAGCACAGGAAAACAGCCGTCTGGCACGGGAAGGATATCTGGAAGCGGAAAACCTTTGCGAAGAGACGAAAGAAGAAAGTCAGGCATTGGCAGAAGAGATCAGAACACGCTATCAGCTCCTTGAAACGAGAAGAGAAGAATTAAAAAGGGTTCTCTCAGGCAGAGAACTTTTTCAGGGGTATGTATCAGAGAAAGAATATCCTGTTTCAGGAATGGAATTCAAAGAACTGGAAGCAGTCTTTGCCGGAAAAAAAGCAGCTTATGAGCAGAAAAATACGGATATTGCAGACAAACAGAAACTGGCGGTTTCTTATGAAAGATCCATGGAACAGCAGAAGGAACAGCTTCAGTTAAGAGGCTGTTCGCTGGAAGACATGCAGAAAAAAGAACAGGAAAAAGGCTGTATCCGCACAGACATGGAACAGCTGCTCGTGCTGAAAAAAGAAGTATTTGAAGTGGAAACTCACCAAAAGCTGTTAGAAAGTGAAAAAAGGGAGTTAGAAGCAGAGGTACATAAAAATCTGGGAAGTATCCAGCATGCAAGACAGGCGGCAGAAGAAAAATACGGAGAACTTCAGAGTTTGGAAATTTCAGAAGAACAGCTGGAATTGTTTGTGAAAGCTCAAAAGGAACAGTTAAAAACAGTGGAAGCGGAGCTTGCGGCAGGACAAAAACAGATGCGTGATCTGGAAGAACAGTGTTATGCATTAAAAGCAATGGCACAGGATATGGAGCGGATGATGAACAGTGCCGGAATCGTTTTAAAAGATGCCGGAGAATATCTGGAAGCCGGAATCTCACTGAAAGAGCAGTATGAACAGTTGAGAAGATCTTACGAAAAGATCGTTTCCGAAGAAAGCAAACGTCTGGAAACGGCGGCTCAGGAAAAACAGATGCTGACAGAGGCACTGGAAAAGATGGGAGCTTATGAGCTGGCAGAAGAGATCAGGAAAAATCTTCCGTCACCGCAAAACGAACAGCAGATCAAAGAACAGATGGAAGCATTGAAAAATGTTACGGACTGTCTGGAACTGGAAAAGAACCGTATCGGAAAAGATATGGATTCGCTGCAGGAATTAAAAGACCAGTTTGAAGCACAATGTCTGCAAAACTGTCTGAACATGAAAGAAGAGCTGGATCGTCTGCAGAAATTATCAAGGATTTCCATGGATCAGCAGATGATCTCCATGATCACATTACAGATACCGTATCTGAAAGAAGAGCTGTATGAAAGTGCTATGTCAGAATACATTGATGAGATCATAGAGCAGGTAGAAATGTACGATACACAGGCACAGCGGCTGGAATTTATCCGCAGCAGGCTGGCATTTAAACGGTTATTTTCTGTGATCGTTACCAATATGGATGCCATTCGCCTGACACTTTATAAACGTGAGCGAATGAAAGAGCAGAGCCGTTATCTGAAATACGAAGAAGCAGTAGGAAGTACCGGACAGTCACAGGGGATTTATATCCAGTTTCTGGTGGCGATCATTAATTACATTTCCAGTATCAATTCCGGAAATGCAGATCCACTGGAACTAAAAAAAGTTATTTTTATCGATAATCCGTTTGGTGCTGCAAAAGATATCTATATCTGGGAACCGATCTTTAAACTGTTAAAAGCAAACAATGTACAGCTGATCGTTCCGGCACGTGGGGCAACACCGGCGATCACGGGACATTTTGAAGTGAATTACATTCTGGGACAGAAACTGATCGACGGAAGACAGCAGACCGTAGTTGTGGACTATCGGAGCCAGACAGAAGAACAGGAGCTGGAATATTCTGCACTGACCTATGAACAGGGAACGCTGGAATTACTGTTGAAACAGTAGCTGATCACTTGCTGATTTGCTACGTAAAAGCATGATTCAGGTGTGAGCTAATACGCTGAAGAGCGTTAGAATTGCTTGTTTATCATTCAGAACTATGCTAAACTGAACTATAAGAAAAGCAGTG
>CAZWLV010000044.1:10098-11202 GCA_964634715.1 uncultured Lachnoclostridium sp.
AATTGCTTGTTTATCATTCAGAACTATGCTAAACTGAACTATAAGAAAAGCAGTGCCGGAGAAATGATTTCCGGTAAAAAGATCATAAAGAAAAATGATAAAAATCTGCAAAATACGTAAGATTTTATATGAGGTGAACGCTCTTGGATAAGTATGAATACGGAATAAAACTTGAGCAGATTGAAAAACTGATCGCCAAAAAAGATTTTGTAACGGCAGCGAAGATCGCAGACGGCATCGACTGGAGAAGAGAAAAAAGTGTAGAGACACTTTTTATGATCGCAGACATTTATGAAGAAACAGAACGGCTGGAAGACTGTTATGAGATCCTGAATATGGTATATGACCGGTCGGCTACCGGCAGGAGAGCAGTTTATCGTCTGACACAGATCGCAACGAAAAGACATGATTTTGAAGAAGCGATCGAGTTATATAAAGAATATGCTGAGATTGCTCCAAATGATCTGAGCAGATATCTTTTAAAATATCAGATCTGCCGGGAAAGCGGGGCTTCCGCAGAAGAACAGATCAGAATTCTGGAAGAATATATCCGGAATGAATATGATGAAAAATGGGCATATGAGCTTGCCTGTCTTTATGAAGAAGCAGGCAGATTTCCACAATGTATTGAAACCTGTGACCGGCTGATCTTATGGTTTGGTGAAGGTGAATATGTAAAAAAAGCATTGGAACTGAAAATGAAATATCAGGATCTGACCGCAGCACAGCAGGCAAAATACGAAAAATGTCTGAAACAGCAGGAAGAAGAACTTCTCCAGCAGGAAACGGAAGCGGAAGATCAGCTTCAGGAAGAGCATGGAGAAATGGAAACGGTAACGGAAACAGAAGACGGTGCAGATGATACACCGCAGATTTCTGTGATCAATACCAATAAGTTCAGTACGTTAAATCTTCAGGAAGAGCTGGCAAAAGGCGTTCGTGGGATTTTTGAGCAGGAAACAAAAGGCACGGAAGCAGAGACAGAGCAAACTTTCGATGAAGCACAGAGGATAGAGGCAGAGTCGGAAGAAAACGTCGAAGAACCGGAAAATGAGGAAACTGCTTCAGAAGAAACTGTCAGAGATACGGAAAACGCTGAAACAG
>CAZWLV010000045.1:0-1362 GCA_964634715.1 uncultured Lachnoclostridium sp.
GATATCCCCGTTCCTGCAATGTTACCAGATCTCTTGCCAGACTGGTTGGTTTACATGAAATATAGATCATCCGATCCACGCCATAGTTGATGATCTTGTCCAATGCTTTCGGATGGATTCCGTCTCTTGGCGGATCTAATACAATAAAATCCGGTTTTTCTTCAATGGTATCCAGCACTTTTAATACATCACCTGCCAGAAATTCGCAATTTTCCAGTCCATTCAGGCGTGCATTTTCTTTTGCTGCTTCTACTGCTTCTTCAATGATCTCTACACCGACCACTTTTTTTGCCACTTCCGCAAGGATCTGTGCGATCGTGCCGGTTCCGCTGTAAAGGTCGAATACGATCTGATCTTTCGTACTTCCGATATATTCTCTTGCTTTTGAATAAAGCACTTCTGCTCCCAGTGAATTTGTCTGGAAGAAAGAGAATGGAGAAATCTTGAATTTTAATCCCAAAAGTTCTTCATAAAAGAAATCCTGACCATATAAAATATCCGTACCGTCATTCTGTACCACATCTGCCAAACTGTCATTTTTTGTATGAAGGATCCCTGCAAATTTTCCCTGAAGAGGCAATGCCTGCAGTTTTTCCACCCATGGCATCAAATCCACTTCCATCTGGGTACTGGTCACCAGATCCACTAAAATTTCCTGCGTTTTTACGGCTTTACGCACCAGAAGGTGACGCAGATATCCTTCATGACGCATCTTCTGATAAAATGGGATCTGTGCTTCCCGGAAATATTCTAAAGTTGCCGTAAGGATCATTCGAAAATCCTTATCAACGATCTGACATTCTCCTACTTCTGCAATATCATAAAAGCTGCCTCGTTTATGCATTCCCAAAGATAATGGGCCGCCTTTGTAAGCATCTCCAAAAGAAAATTCCATTTTATTGCGGTATTCTGTATGTACCGGACTTGGAACGATCCCTTCAAACGGGATTTCCGGACAAACCGGTTCTAAAAGTGCACGTACCTGTGCCTCTTTCATTTTCAGCTGTTCCTCATACGGCAATGTCTGGAACTCACAGCCGCCGCAAATACCATAGTGCGGACATGGCGATTCTGTTTCCACCGGAGATTTTTCTAAAACTTCCAGAAGTCTGCCTTCGCATTTTCCTTTTCTCTTTTTGGTAACGGAAAACTGGATCTTCTGACCTGCCAGTGTATGCTTTACGATCACCTTTTCATCTTCAATATTTAAAACGCCTTTATTCGGAAAAGAAACGTATTCTACAACGCCTTCATAAATCTGTCCTTTTTTCATCTTACTCTTATCCTCTTCTTTTTTCCTTAATATCTATCCTGTACATAAAACGAGCTGCCCTTCCCGAGGACAGCCCCTTCACTTTTATT
>CAZWLV010000045.1:1462-11126 GCA_964634715.1 uncultured Lachnoclostridium sp.
TATCCTGTACATAAAACGAGCTGCCCTTCCCGAGGACAGCCCCTTCACTTTTATTCTATCGTATCATCTAAGACATCCTCTGTCTCTTCATCATCTTCATCGTCAAAGAAATCTTCATCATCATAATAATCGAAGTCATCATCAATGTCATCTTCATAATCTTCCAGACATTCCGGTTTCACAAACCGATAGATTGCATAGGCAATCCCTGCTGCTGCCGCAATCACTAAGATCGCTCCGGCGATGCAAATGACCAGATTACATTTTTTTTCTTTTTCCTCTTCTTTTTTAAGGATCTTTGCTGCTAATTCTTCTACTTTGCTCATATGACAAGACCTCCCGATCAATCTTTACGTTACGATACACAAGTTTTCTGTGTAAAGTAACAAATTTACTGCTTTTTCAGCATTAGAACTGAATCACTGTATTTTCCTTATGGTACCACAAAACACTTATTTTTACTAGCAGTTACTTTAGATTTTATTATTTTTTAACTTTTGAAAAATTTGGCTTTCTTTCATTTGCAGCCAGCGATGCCTTTCTTTCTACGATCAAATTTGCCTTTTAATCAATTTTTTTCAGCTTTGCAAAAGATGCAAACATTTTTTTTCGTCCGTAGTTATCAAAGTCCACTGCTACTTCAAAATCTCTGCCGCCTTCCGTGATCTGTGCTACCGTTCCCGTACCGAACTTCATATGTTTTACTCTGTCACCTACAGTATATTCCAGACTGTCTGCTTTTGTGACGGTAAACTGCTGTACCGCTTTTGGTTTTTCCCTGAAAGTACGCTTTCTTTCCTGCCATGATTCACTGACCGGCATATCGATCGTCTTTTCTTTCCGGACTTCACAGCCTCTCTGCAAATATTCTTCCGGTACTTCTTTCATAAAACGTGATACGGCATTAAACTGATTTTCGCCGCGGATCATACGCATTCTCGCTGCCGTCATCGTCAGTTTTTTCATGGCACGGGTAATGCCTACATAACATAAACGCCGTTCTTCTTCAATCTCTTCCTGCGGATTTTCCGCTGCGATGGACATATAACTTGGAAATAGCCCGTCTTCCATGCCTGCCAGATAAACATATGGAAATTCCAGCCCCTTCGCACTATGCAGTGTCATCAAAAGCACTCTGTTTTCATCATCTTCCATGCTGTCAATATCTGCTACCAGTGCAATTTCTTCCAAGAAATCCGACAACGTCGGTTTTTCGTCTTCCGCATAATTTTCTTCAAACGAAGCTGCCTTTGAGATCAATTCATCGATATTTTCCAGTCGTGCCTTTGCCTCATCGGTTCCTTCCAGTTCCAGCTCTTCTTTATATCCGGTCACTTCCAAAATATCCTCGATCAGCTCCGTAATAGATAATTCTTCCGCTTTTGCTCTAAAAGACTGGATCAGCAGGGCAAAATTCTTTAATTTTGCCGTACTTCTTCCAAATTCAGCGATCACATCTGCATTGGCAAGAACCTCGAAGAAACTCATTTCATGTTCATTGGCAAATGTCTGCACTTTATCCTGCGTTGTCTGACCGATCCCACGTTTCGGTATGTTAATGATCCTTTTTACTGCAAGGTCATCGACTGCATTGTCGATCGTTTTTAAATAGCAGAGCAGATCCTTGATCTCTTTTCTTGCATAGAAATTGATCCCGCCGATCATACGGTACGGAATATTATCTCTGATAAACTGCTCTTCAAACAGACGGGACTGTGCATTTGTCCTGTAAAGAACTGCATGATCCTGATATCTGCTTTCCGACTGCCGCACACTTTTCCGGATCTGTTCCGCCACATATTCTGCTTCTTCAAATCCATTATGGAACTGTCTAAAGTAAATGCCTTCTCCGTCTTCCTTCTCTGTCCAGAGTCTTTTGGCTTTACGGCTGCGGTTATGGCGGATCACGGAATTGGCTGCATTCAGGATATTTCCGGTGGAACGGTAATTCTGCTCCAGCTTGATCACCCTTGCATCACGAAATTCTTTTTCGAAGTTCAGGATATTTCCAATGTTGGCACCACGGAATTTATAGATGGACTGATCATCATCTCCTACAACACACAGATTTTCATATTTATCTGCCAAAAGACGGATAAACTGAAACTGTGCCGTATTCGTATCCTGATATTCATCTACCATAATATAACGAAAACGTTCCTGATAATTGTTCAGTACATCCGGATGGGCACGGAACAGTTCCACGGTCTTTACGATCAGATCATCAAAATCCAATGCATTATTTTTTTTCAATGCCTTCTGATATTCTGCATAAGCACGGCCATACAGCTTCAGCTTAAAATCTTCGCCTGCATTTAATAAAAATTCTTCCGGTGAGATCAGCTCATCTTTTGCATGGGAGATCACATTTAAAAAGGTACGTTCTTTATAGATCTTTGGATCCAGATCCATGCTGCGGATCACTGATTTCATAAGAGTCTTCTGGTCATCACTATCATAGATCGTAAAATTGTTCTCATAGCCTAACAGATCGATATACCGGCGTAAGATCCTTACACAGGTCGAATGGAATGTCGAAACCCATACGCTCTCACTTCCAAATCCCACGATCTGATCCACACGTTCCCGCATCTCACCTGCTGCTTTATTGGTAAATGTGATCGCCATGATGCTCCACGGATTTACCCCGCATTCCTCGATCAGATATGCAATCCTGTGTGTCAGCACTCTGGTCTTTCCCGAACCTGCTCCTGCAAGGATGAGCAGCGGACCTTCCGTGCATAAAACCGCCTCTTTTTGTCTATCATTTAATGTATCGTATATACTCATAAATTATCCTTTCGAAAACATTGCTGCTGCCTGCTTTTCTTTGTCATTACCGCCGTTTTGACGGTATTTCAAAAACTGAATTTATAGTTCGTTTCAGTATACCACACGTATGTTCGATTAGCAAGTATGATTAATATTTCTAAAAGGGGTTGCAATGTCTGGTTCTTTATTTTATAATGTAACGTATTAAAGTATGAAATCACGAGGAAACAACGATGAATTACGTGCTTGACACACATACCCATACACTGGCAAGCGGTCATGCTTACAGCACTTTGCGAGAGATGGCTTATGCTGCCAGTACCAAAGGCTTAGAACTTTTAGGAATCACAGAACATGCACCTCAGATGCCCGGCACCTGCCACAAATTCTACTTTCACAATCTTCGGATCGTAGAACGTCAGATGTACGGGGTAGAATTGCTTTTAGGTGCGGAACTAAACATTCTGGATCCTGACGGCACTGTAGATCTTCCGGAAGCTACCCTGCAAAGGCTGGATCTTACCATTGCAAGCCTTCATACACCCTGTTTTAAACCGGGAACATTAGAAGAAAACACAAAAGCTTATATCAATGCCATCAAAAATCCCCTGATCAATATCATCGGACATCCTGATGACCGGCGTTATCCTGTGGATTACAAGGAGATCGTTCTGGCAGCAGGGGAATTTCACACATTGATCGAGCTGAACAATTCTTCTTTAACAGAAGGCGGCTCCCGTGTAAATGCAGAACCGCTGGACACAGAACTTTTACGTCTCTGTGCCGAATATGATGTTCCGATCGTGATCGGCAGTGATGCCCACATTGACCACGATGTCGGAAAGCACGATAAGGCGGAAACACTTTTGAAAAAAGTAAATTTTCCGGAGCATCTGATTGTTAATCAAAGTACTGATCATTTAAAAAAATACGTAAATCGTTACAAATAAAGGAGAACTATTATGAGTAAAACTGTAAGAACTGACGCTGTTGATCATCTTTTTGATGCCATTTTGACATTAAAAGATAAAGAAGAATGCTATACCTTTTTTCAGGATGTCTGTACGATCAACGAGCTTCTTTCCCTTTCACAGCGTTATGAAGTAGCAAAAATGCTGAGAGAAAAAAGAACTTATCTGGAAATCGCCGAAAAAACCGGTGCTTCCACTGCTACCATCAGCCGTGTCAACCGCTCATTAAACTATGGCTGTGACGGCTATGACATGGTATTTTCCAGATTGGAAAAAGCTTAAACTATAATTATTTATAGAAGGGATTAATCTGATGAATGTTTTAAAAGAACTGGAACCTGCTTCCGTATTTCATTTTTTTGAAGAAATCTGCAGCATTCCACACACTTCTTTTCACGAAAAACAATTAAGTGATTATTGTGTCGCTTTTGCAAAAGAACGAAATCTGTATTATGAACAGGATGAACTTGGCAATGTGATCATCATTGCCGATGCCACAGAAGGATATGAAAATGTCGAACCGATCATTTTACAGGGACATCTGGACATGGTTGGCGACAAAGCACCGGACTGTGATATCGATCTTGAAAAAGACGGACTTCGCCTTGGCATCGATGGTGACTGGATCTATGCCCACGGTACTACACTGGGCGGTGATGACGGGATTGCAGTCGCTTACGGTCTTGCCGTCTTAGATGCTGATGACATTCCGCATCCACGGCTTGAAGTAGTATTTACCGTTTCCGAAGAAGTCGGTCTTTTAGGTGCCACCGGAATCGACCTTTCCTGCTGTAAAGCAAAAAGACTCTTAAATATCGACTCTGAAGAAGAAGGCATCTTTACCGTAGGATGTGCCGGCGGGATCCGTGTACAGTCTGACATTCCGATGACAAGAACAAGTGCTTCCGGCATTCGTCTTGATTTCCGATTCGACGGGATCTTAGGCGGACATTCCGGTATCGAGATCAACAACGGTCTTGCCAATGCCAATGTCCTGACCGGACGTTTTCTCATGACACTGAAAAAGAACTGTCATTTTGAGATCTTCGCATTAAACGGCGGGGTAAAAGAAAATGTCATTCCAAAAGATGCCGGCTTTTCTCTTTTGATCAGCGAGGCTGACCTTCCAAAAGCAGAACATACCTTAAAAACCTTTAATGAAGAGATCCGTACAGAATATGCTGCCGCAGATCCGAATGCAGTCCTTACGATGACTGTGGGCGAATCCACTGAAATCGCTGTATTAGATACAGTTTCCAAAGAAAAACTGATCGCTGCCCTGAATATGATGCCAAACGGTGTTCAGGCAATGTGCATCGATCTTCCGGGACTGGTAGAAACTTCTTTAAATATGGGACTCATTTCTCTTACAGAAGAGAATCTGCAGCTGTGCTTCTCCATCAGAAGCTCCGTAGCTTCTGCAAAAGCATACGTGATCGAAAAAGTAACCCTTTTGACAGAATTTTTAGGCGGAACTGTTTCCAAATCCGGAGAATATCCTGCATGGCCGCTGGCAAGAGAATCTGCATTCCGTGACCAGTGCATTGAAGTTTACAAAAAACTTTATGGCGAAGAACCACAGGTCGTTACCATTCATGCCGGATTAGAATGTGGTATTCTCTCTGAAAAGATCGAAGGACTTGACTGCATTTCCATCGGGCCAAATTTAAAAGAGATCCATACGATCAAAGAAAAAGCTTCCATCTCTTCCATCGCAAGAGTATGGGAATTTGTCAAAGCTGTATTAGCTTACAAATAATTTTTCTGACTGATTTTTATAAAGAAATGCCGTCAGATGAGCTGCTGTCAGTCCCCCGACAGTTCTCATCTGGCGGCATCTTTTTATCCGGATCTAAAACCGGTCATGCTGTCAGAGCATTGATTTCTTTATTTTTAAAGATAACGGATCCTGCCTTCTTCAATCCCTTTAATCCCAAGTCCCGGCTCATCTGAAACAATGATATCCTTTTCATTGAATACAGCACCTCCAAGGATCGGATCTTCACTGCAAAGCACCGGTCCGTCAAGATCGATCTTCGTAATGATCTGTTTTGCACATGCCAGATGCACTGCCGCATTTACGGAAATCTTCGCTTCCAGCATACAGCCGATCATACATTCTACTCCATATACTTCTGCCGCTGTTGCGATCTTTAATCCATTATACAGACCGCCGCATTTCATCAGTTTGATATTGATCATATCTGCCGCTCTCATCTGAAGGATCTTAAATGCATCTTCTACGGAAAATACACTTTCATCTGCAAGCACCGGAATATACGAATGATCGGTTACATATTTCAAGCCATCGATATCATGTCCTTTTACCGGCTGTTCCACAAATTCAATATCCAGTCCTTTTTCCTGCATTCCATTCAAAATGCGGACAGCTTCTTTTGGTGACCAGCCCTGATTTGCATCGATTCTGATCAGCGTACTTTTCGGTACTGCTGCACGGATCGCCGAAAGACGTGCAATATCTTTTTCAGATTCTTTTCCTACTTTCACTTTCAGACAGTCATAACCGCGTGCAATGGCATCTTCTGCATCTTTCGCCATCGTTTCCGGATCATTAACACTGATGGTAATGTCTGTCGTGATATTTTTTCTGGAACCTCCCATCATCTTATAGACCGGAATCTTATACAGCTGGCCATAAAGATCCCACAATGCCATGTCCACTGCTGCTTTGGCACTCGTATTTTTTACCATGCTGTTTTGAACTGCCATCATCAGATTTTCAAAATCGTCTACTTCTTTTCCGATGATCGCTTTGGAAATATGATCTTTCACTGCACCGATGATGCCTCCTGTCGTATCTCCCGTGATCACCCCTGTTGGCGGTGCTTCTCCATAGCCTACTGCTCCTGTATCCGTGTGGATCTCAACGATCACATCTTCCACACTGTTTACCGTGCGGAGTGCTGTCTTAAAAGGCACCCGGAGCGGTACGGAGATCATTCCAAGCTTTACTTCTGTTATTTTCATACTTTCTTTTCTCCTTGCGACAAATATCTTGCCTGTTTTCTATGTTTTATGGTATTATTGTATCATTGTACACAATCTTTATGGTTTTTGTAAAGATAATTGTACAAAAATAACAATTTCAGGAGGGAGATCACCAATGATCACAAACGGATTTACTTACATTGCAGTTCTGATCTTTTTAGCTGCAATGCTTGTGTGGTTACAGAAATATACCAAAGCAAAATTCTTTGATTTCGTACCACCGATCGTATTATTGTATCTGATTACAATGATTTTATGTACCTTTCAGGCATGGGATATGGAAGCAACCAAACCCGCTTATTCTGCATTAAAGAACAATCTCTTATATGCAATGATCTTTCTGATGCTGCTTCGCTGCGATATTCGCAAGATCTTGAAGCTGGGACCTAAGATGCTGGGCGGCTTTTTCGCTGCTTCTGTTTCCATCGGTCTCGGATTTATCATCACCTATGCACTGCTTCACACACAGCTTGGTTCTGAAGCATGGAAAGCATTAGGCGCACTCTGCGGAAGCTGGATGGGCGGTTCCGGAAATATGATCGCTGTTCAGGCGGCATTTGATATCGGAGAAGCTGATATGGCATATGCTCTGGTCGTAGATTCCATCGACTATTCCATCTGGGTTATGTTCCTGCTCTGGGCGATCAATCTTGCACCAAAATTCAACAAATGGACAAAGGCTGATACCAGCGTCCTTGATGAAGTATCAAAACGTCTCGAAGAAGATGCCAAAGCAAATGATAAAAAGATCACTTTCATTGACCTGATCTTCCTGCTTGGTCTTTCTCTTGTCATCTCTGCCGTAGGACAGAATATCGGTGTTGTCATCAATACTGCTGCTCCATGGCTTGATAAAGCAACATGGACGGTACTCTTTGTAACGATCGCCGGTCTTGTCGGTGCCGTTACACCAATCGGCAAAATGGCCGGTGCACAGGAACTTTCCAACGTTATGCTCTACAGTGTCGTTGCACTTTTAGCATCCCGTGCAAGTTTCTTAGAACTTTCTGACGCACCACTGTGGATCGCAGCCGGATTTATGATTCTGATCATTCACGGAATCCTGCTCGTACTCTTTGCAAAGATCTTCAAGCTGGATATGTTTACCTGCGGTGTTGCTTCCTTAGCAAATATCGGCGGTTCTGCTTCTGCTCCGATCCTTGCCGGTGCTTACAGCGGTTCTTTAGTACCTGTCGGTGTCCTGATGGCTCTGATGGGATATGTGATCGGTACCGGAGGCGGTATTCTGGTCGCAAATATCATGTCCATGTTCGCATAATGGCTATGAAACATTCGGAAGATTTTTAAAAACTTCTATAAAAAACAGCTGAATTCCTATCATTTCTGACATAGGATCCAGCTGTTTTTATATTCCATTCTCTATTCTTTTTATCTGTTTTTGAATTCTTATCCTAAATAAATTGAATAAGCCCTACTGCTTTTAAAAGCAAGATCAGCAGCAGTACCGGAGTCACATATTTCAGCATTACAACATACAGTTTTTTTCTGCCAAATGTTTCCCCATTTTTTGTTACCTCGTCGATGATCATTTTCGGTTTTAAGATCCAGCCTACAAGAATACAGGTTGCAATGGCAACGATCGGCATCAATACGTTGTTGCTGATATAATCCATGACATCTAGGATCTGACCTGTTGTTCCATTCGGCAGGTGAAGTTCAAAATACCACCGGTTATATCCAAAGCATACTGCGATTCCGCCCAGCATTGCTAATACGAACACTACCGCAACTGTCTTTCCTCTTGACCAGCCAAAACGATCCATCAAACTGGAAGATACGGCTTCCATAATGGAAATAGAGCTTGTCAGTGCTGCAAAAAGTACCATGGCAAAAAACAGACAGCCAACAAATCTTCCCATACTTCCCATCTCAGCAAATACCTTCGGCAACGATACAAACATCAGACTTGGCCCGGATGCTTCCATGCCGGCTCTTCCCTGAAATACATACACTGCCGGAATGATCATAACTCCGGCTAAAAATGCAACCACCGTATCAAAGATTTCGATCTGATTTACCGATCTTGACAGATTACTGTCATCTTTCAGATACGAACCATAAGTGATCAGAATTCCCATGGCAATGCTCAGACTGTAAAAAGACTGCCCCATCGCATCTAAGAGGATCGTAAAAAAGCCTTTCACGGTCAGACCTTCCAAACTTGGGATCACATAGATCTTAAATCCTTCCCAGCCTGTTCGGGTAACACCGTCTGCATCTGTGTAACTTACTGTAATTGAAAATACGGCAATTCCCACAACAAGCACAAGCAGTAATGGCATCAAAACTTTAGAAAAGGATTCGATCCCATTATTTACTCCAAGATAGACAACGATCGTCGTTAAGATCACAAATACGGAAAGTAATACGACCGGTTCCGTCTGTGATGTGATAAATCCCGTAAAAAATCCATCGCCTGCCGCTGCTGCTGCACCGGACTCTGATAAAAATGTAATAAAATACTTTAATACCCAGCCTCCGATGGCACAATAATACGGAAGGATGATCGCCGGAATGATACAGGAAAGGATCCCTAAGATCCCCCATTTTTTATTCAGCTTCTTATAAGCGGTCAGCGGACTTTGTTTGGTCTTTCTTCCGATCGCGATTTCCGTGATCAAAAGTGTAAATCCAAACGTCAGTGCCAGTACCACATAGGTAACAAGAAACAGTCCCCCACCATCTTTTGCTGCCAGATACGGAAATCTCCAGATATTTCCAAGCCCTACGGCACTGCCTGCTGCCGCCAGTACAAACCCCAGTGAGCCGGAAAAAGAATTTCTTTTTTCGTTTTGCATAGTTTCCCCTCTTTTTCTACATAGTAATGTCGCTTATTATAACATAACCCGTACAAAATTCCTAGCAAAACGTCTGCCAAATGATTGCAATCG
>CAZWLV010000046.1:0-10768 GCA_964634715.1 uncultured Lachnoclostridium sp.
AAAGTCTGACTACTTCGTCTTCTGCCGGAGTTTCTGCTTTTTCTTCTAAGCCTTCCACTGCTTCAACCAATGCATCATATGCATCGAATACGTCAGTTAACGTTGCATTTGCATCTGCATAAACTGCTTTTGCTTCTGCGATCGCTTTTGTTACAGCTGTGAAATCTACATAATCATCTGCATTTAAAGATTCTGCATATTCGATCACGGATGCCAGTTCTGCTTTTGCTTCCGGAACAACAGAATAATCTTCCAGATTTTCGATCGCTGTCATTAAATTATTGCCGGCTTCATCTACTTCTTCTGCTGTTGCATTTTCATTTTCATAAACTGCTTTTGCTTCTGCAAGTGCTTTTGCTACTTCTGTAAAATCTACATAATCAGCAGGTTCTAAGGATTCTGCATATTCGATCAGATATGCCAGATATTCTTTCTCTACTGTTTCAGGCGGATTTACAGTTCCTTCTTTGATCTTACCTGTCAGACGTAATTCTGCAACACTCATATGTGCATCGTTACCGCTGTCTGCATAAGTATGAACACCAACGAGACGAACCTGTTTTGCTGTAACTGCACCAAATCTTACGAGTTTCCAGTTATCATCATCTTTGTCCCATTCGCCGGTTGCACCTTCGATATCGATCCATTCACCATTATCTGTTGTACGATACTGGATCTTGTATTCTGTAATATCACCATTGTGGCTGCTGCCCTGTCTTGGCAGATAACGAAGTCCGTCTACTTCTGCCATTTCAGATAAGCTGATACCGATCCAACGGTTTTCAACATTTTTTCCTTCTGAAGTAGACCAGTCTGTATGCCAGTGTGTTTCTCCAAGACCATCCAGAACAAATTCATCCGGACCTTCATTTTCGATTGCAGGTAAATATTCACTGCCGGAGATTGCACTCAGATATTCCATAGAAATATCTCTCTTGCTGTTTGCAGGATCTGTGGATGCTTTTCTCACACGGATTTCTGCGATTGACATATTGGAATTATTTCCAACATCTGCATAAGTTTCCGTTGCAACCAGACGGATATATTTTGCAGTTACAGGTTCTGTAAATTCTGCAAGTTTCCATCCATCTTCCAGCTGCCATGTTCCTTCAGAAGCTGTAGACCATGTTTCACCGTCCATGCTCACATCTACACGATAACCTGTGATAAATCCATTAGTGCTTCCATTGCTTGTTCCATATCTTGGATAGTAACGAAGTCCGTCTAATTCTTCTGCTTCATCTAATTCGATCTGGAACCAGAGTTTTTCAGGATTTGTATTTCCGATATCCCATTCTACTTCCCAGAATGTATCTGTATCACCATCTGTTGCAGTATTTACGCTGTTGCCCGGCTGTGTAGATCCGGCAGTCATCGTATATCTTTCTACTTCCACATCTCTGGATGCATTCGAAGGACCATCTTCTGCTTCAACGACTGTGATCGTTAATTCTGTAGTTTTTCCCTGATAAGTGATCGTGATCACGGTATCTTTTAAAGTTAATTCTCCATCTGGTTCAAAAGTAAAATCAGATGCATTGTGTCGTTTGTAACGAACAACACTTGTAGTGCCATTATCATATGTTACATTCAGTGAAAGACCTGACGGATCAAAAGTTTCACCTTCTACGTATTTCACTTTTGTAGGTTCTTTTGCTAATGAAATTTCTTCAACAACTTTTACTTCCGGCTCCGGAACGTCTGGTGAATCACCGTCAAGATATTCTGCCGCACCGATATCTGTTTTTCCGTCTGTTAAAGGTATTCCAAAGTAATCGCGTCCGCCATTGTCTTCAATGGTCAGACCAGCATCGATTGCCGGAGAACCTGCCTGAAGTTTATAACCTGTAACAGAATCCAGTCCGTAAGTACCTGAACCCGGATTTACAAACATTGGATCGTCTGTGATCACGGTAGAGTCATTTGACGGAACTTCGTCAAATCCATAGAAAATATTGCTTTCCCAGTCAATTTCCTGCTCATTAAATGTGTTCAGATTAAACTCATCCAGATTGTAGAAAATATTGTTATAGAACTGAGCTTCACTCTTTCCGTTCATATATCCGTTGTTCATAAATTTACGTTCTACGGAACCGTCCGGAAGTTCACCAAAATAGAAGGTATTGTTATAAGCCATACTTTCTTTATGGTTTGTACGCCAGTCGATCACACCATGTTTTGTCAGATCGTTCTGGAAGATATTATAACGGTAAGTACCACGGATCGTTCTTAAAGTATCTGTAGCACACCACATGATACATCCGCCTGTATTATCATGAATATAGTTATACTGTACCAGTGTATCACGGTTTAAGGCATCGATTTCAACACCCTGTCCGTCACCGGCACCAAGAAGTGAATCTGCCGGGAATGTTTCATATACTTCGTTAAACTGGAATACGGTATCATCTGAGTTCCAGTTAAACATACCTACGCCATACCAGCAGTTCAATACAGTTCTGTATACAACATTGTGTTCTACCAGAACATTTTTACATCCATCGATAAGAATACCATCACCATCGATGTTGTAGATCGTATTGTTTGCGATCGTGATATTTTCATATGGTTTCCATTCGCCATATCCATTATAGCTAAATGCTCCCCATTCACTGCCTGTTCTTGTTGTCCAAGGAGATACAAAGTTAAATCCTGAACGTCCAAGATCATACATTTCACAGTTTGTTACTGTAATATCATGAACAGCAGTCGGAACACGATTTGCAGAATTATACGGATCTGAAATAACTGTCATGATAATACCGCCGGAAGATTTTCCTGCATTATCTGTCGGTCCTCTAAATCCGTGAATTGTCAGGTTATCAAATGTAAAATGATACAGATCTCCGATATCTTCTGCAGTGATATTGATACCTCTGCGGTATACGGTCGGATTTGTTGTATTTGCATAGGTCGGATCATATAATTCCAGATCTCTGACTTCCCAGTATTCCTGATTATAGAAGGAAATTCCGTTATTTACTGTTGGGTTGTATTTTACACCATTAGCTCCCGGTGCACCCGGCTGGAAATATGGGATTGTCCAGTTTGCACCCGGTTTCAGAACCGGTTTTTCTCCTTCACCGTAGCTTGCGATGATGATCGGAGCACCTTCTTCACCGGATCCCTGTGGTTTTAAAGCACCTGTCCAAACTTCTCCGCACTGGAAAAGGATCTGATCTCCCGGCTGGAATTCAACAGAGTTTACTTTTTCAATGGACTGCCATGCTTCTTCCGGTGATGTTCCGCTGTTCGCATCATTACCTTCTGTCGCATCTACATAATATACAGTTCCGATTCCCGGTTCCACAGAGAATGAAGCTGTCTTTTCTTCTCCATTGTAAGTAAGTTTCATGACAACTTCCTGTGTTTCAGCCTTTGCATTGACCACTGGGAAATGAAGTGTCACTGTTTTCGTTTCTTTATCATAAGAAAAATCTTTTACAGTAACTTCAGCATAAGCTCCTTCATCTACGCTTTTTTCCAATTTGAAATCAGCTTTTGCAGGAGCGATCGTCGGATCCTGATCCAGAACAACCGTTGCTGTTCCATTGGAAGCTTCAAAAGATACTGCTTTTGCATTCACCAGTGTTTCTCCGCTGGCTTCTACTGTATAGTCTAAAGTCAGTGTCTGATTTTTCGGAACATAAGTTACATCTGCTGTGATCAGCTGTTCCAATGGCTGCTGTGCAAACTCATCAAACAACAGTTCCAACTGAGTTCCGTTCACGTTTTCTCCTGTGATCACCAGTTCTTTTTTATCAGCTGTATCAAGAGAAGTTGTATAAACAACTGAAAAATCCTCTTTTGAAGGAGTTCCTGTATAATCAGCTTTGTAATCTACTGTGATCTTACCATTTTCAATGCTTACCTGTTCCAGATCACTGTCTGACATTAAGGTAAAATCATCCACATAAACAGCTCCGCTGTTCATGCTTTCTACCCATACATACACTCTCGCATACTGTCCGGAAGGTGCTCCTGTATAGGTAAACGGAATAGAATATTGTGTATATTCTTCAGAAGTGATCTTCTGTTTGATTTCCTGTCCGCCATAGTTTTTTACACCAAAATATACGCTTGCGGATGGATCTGTTAATTTCGCCCATACGGTTGCAACATAATCTGCTCCAACGATCAGCTCATCTGTATCCTGTTCTAATGCTGCATTCGCTGCATTCAGTTCTACAGCCCATTCACCTGTGTGTGCATCATGCTGCACTTTTCTTGTTACAGAATCATCTGGATAATTTGACCAGTTATTTAATTTGGATCCTGCAACATTGTCATGCGGCACCAGTGCCACATCTGTTTCTTCAAAATCTGAATGCTCTAACAAGTTCACGGAACCGACATTCACTGTGGATGCCGCTTCTACCTGACTCATCGGAGCAAGATCTGCAACCTGCAGCACGGTAAATACCGCTGCCATGATCGCTGCAATGATTCTTTTTCTTGCTTTCATACCCCTTTTTTCCTCTCTTTTAAGATAAATTAAATTCTACCGGATTTTCTTTTTCAATCTGCTGAATCCAATCCTCAAGGTAGACGTTCGTAATATAGTCCCGCATCACCCTTTCCATATTGTTTTTAAAACTAAGTTCTTCATATTCTGTTGATATGATCTGAACCGTTCTTTGACTTCCATCGTGCTCGTATTCCAGCGTATCTCCGCTTTCACCATCATACAAAAATTCAAACAGTTCACTGTCCGTTTTTTCCAATGTACTCATCTCATCACGTTCCAGCACGAGTTCCTTTTCTTCGCCGTTTTCCCCTAACATATAATGGATCGCAGCGATTGTTTTATAATCTTCCACATGTTCATCAAAATAAGCTTCTGCTTCTTCTAAAACCTCAGAATCTGCATGTTCCGTAATATAGGATACCATATCCAGCTTTAAATTTCCCGAAACATAATTATAATACGTGACCAGATCAAATTCTTCCGGTCCATAAAAAACTTCATCTTTTTCTTTTTTCAGTTTTCTTTGTGTATTTTCATTTTCCATATCCCTTTGAAAACTTTCAAAAGAATAGGCATCACACAATCCCATCTGATTTGCCAGCATAAATTCTGCATTAACTCTGTTGACTTTTTCTCTGGCTGCCGCATCAAGCTCTTCCTCTGTCAGTTCTTCTCTGGAATCTCTGTAAACGAGTTTTTTGAAAAACTCATATTCTTCTGTTCCCACTGTACGGATATATCCCTGCTGTGCTTTCATCTCTTTCAATGCACTTTTTTCATCCTCTGAAGTGCCTGACATTCCAATGACTGCTGCGATCAGAAGTACTACTGCGAGTACAGGTATGATAAACCATGCTTTATTTATTTTTCTGTTTTGCTTTTTCTCTTTTTTCATCCCTATCTTCCCCTTTTGTAGTTTCTGATCTCTGAACCATTTTCTCTGATACATTTTATTTTCGTTTTACATGTTCATGTGTAAACAGATGATCCTGACAATATTCGTAAGTTCCTTCACATTTCGAACAAAATCTGAATTCCAGATCCGGAAAATCTTTTTCTGTTCTTCCGCAGATCGCACATTTGTGTCTCGGCATATTTTTTGGCGGCTCTGCTTTCTGCATTTTCTGTTCATAAGCTTTTCTTCGATAAACTTCTTTTGGATTCATTCTGTGAACACTGTTAAATGACGTTGCATATAACAGGAAGTTCAGTAATGATACCAATGCCATAACCGCATAAGATTTACTTGGAATGATTCCAAAACTGATCAGTCTCTGTGCCATTCCATAAGAAATATGATCTGACAGAAAACCAGCTGCGATCGTTACGATAAAATAAATACCGTCGATCCATGCAAGATATTTCATTTTGATCGGGATCAGCCACATAAACAGCACCTGCATATTCGGGAACATCGCTGCAAATGCAAAGAACATGGATAAATTCAGATAATATGTTCCCATGTACAGCACCGTACCCCAGATCAGATAGATGATGATCGCTGATAGTGCATGGAGAAGTACTCCTGTAAAGAAATACAGATTAAATCTGAAAGTTCCCCACTGACGTTCCAGCATCATACCCACGGTATAATAAAAATAAAGTGAGATCAGGATCGTAAACAGACTGCCTGACGGCGGATAAATAATATAAGTAACGATTCTCCAGACCTGTCCCTTCAAGATCATCGATGCATCCAGTGATAACCAGTTATAATAGAGATCCGGTTGAAAGACCATAATGGCAAATCCCAGTGCATAAAGCAGTATGATATAATACATTAAATTCTTTATTGCATATCTGCCAAACTTTTTTTCCAGTTTATCCAATAATTTCATATAAATTTCCTTCCTAAATTATAACATATTTACACTTCATTATATGTTTTTCTTCTCCCTTTGTCCAGTTATTCCAAAAGCTTCATATTTTTTTTATAAATCTTTTACAAAAATTGGTTTGCATTTTTTGTCAATGCAGTCTACAATATCATTGGACATTTGCACGTAGTTTTTAAAACTACATTCAACAAAGGAGTAATCAAATGAACGAACAAATGACATATCGCTTAGGTATTGACATTGGTTCAACAACTGTAAAAATAGCGATACTAAATACCAATAATGACATCTTATTTTCAGACTACCAGAGACATTTTGCAAATATTCAGGAAACTCTGGCAGAGCTTTTGGAAAAAGCAGAAAAATCCCTTGGAAAACTTTCTGTTTATCCTGTGATCACAGGCTCCGGCGGTCTGACACTGGCAAATCATCTGGAGGTTCCTTTTGTACAGGAAGTGATCGCAGTCGCTACTGCATTAAACACCTATGAACCTAAAACAGATGTTGCGATCGAACTTGGCGGTGAAGATGCCAAGATCATTTATTTTGAAGGCGGAAACGTAGAACAGCGTATGAACGGTATCTGTGCCGGCGGTACAGGTTCCTTTATCGACCAGATGGCATCTCTTCTTCAGACAGATGCTTCCGGCCTGAATACGCTTGCCAAAGATTACCGCTCCCTTTACACTATCGCAGCCCGCTGCGGTGTATTCGCAAAATCAGACATTCAGCCTCTGATCAACGAAGGAGCGACCAGAGAAGATCTGGCTGCCTCTATTTTTCAGGCTGTGGTAAACCAGACCATTTCCGGACTTGCCTGCGGAAAACCGATCCGTGGTCATGTAACTTTTCTGGGAGGTCCATTACATTTCCTTTCAGAATTAAAACAGGCATTTATCCGTACTTTAAAACTGGATGATGAACATGCCATCACTCCGGATAATTCCCATCTTTTTGCCGCAGCAGGATCTGCTTTGAACAGCAAATGTGAAACAGCTGTATCTGTTGCACATATGAGAGAACGTCTGGAAGCTCATATCCAGCTGGATTTTGAAGTAGATCGTATGGAACCGCTCTTTGCTTCTGAAGATGCATACAAAGAATTTACTGACCGTCATGCACTTCACAAAGTAAAGACAAGCGATATTTCCACTTATGAAGGAAACTGCTATCTTGGAATCGATGCCGGTTCTACCACAACAAAAGCAGCACTGGTCGCAGAAGACGGTTCGCTTCTTTATTCTTTCTATCAGAACAACAACGGAAGCCCTCTTTATACGACGATCCGTGCCATGAAAGAAATTTACGAACGACTTCCTAAAAAAGCACACATTGCTTATTCCTGCTCTACCGGTTACGGTGAAGCACTGATCAAATCTGCTCTGCAGCTTGATGAAGGCGAAGTTGAAACCGTATCTCATTACTATGCAGCTGCATTTTTCAATCCTGATGTAGACTGTATTTTGGACATTGGCGGTCAGGACATGAAATGCATCCGCATCAAAGATCATACGATCAATAACGTACAGTTAAATGAAGCATGTTCTTCCGGCTGCGGTTCTTTCATTGAAACTTTTGCAAAATCCTTAAACTATTCTGTTCAGGAATTTGCCAAAGTCGCTTTATTTGCGGAACATCCGATCGATCTTGGAACCCGTTGTACGGTATTTATGAATTCCAAGGTAAAACAGGCACAGAAAGAAGGAGCAAGTGTCGCTGATATTTCTTCCGGACTTGCTTATTCTGTCATCAAAAATGCGTTATTTAAAGTGATCAAAGTTTCTGATGCGACAGAACTTGGTAAAAATATCGTCGTACAGGGCGGAACCTTCTATAACGATGCCGTTCTTCGAAGCTTTGAAAAGATTGCAGGATGCGAAGCAGTCCGTCCGGACATCGCAGGTATCATGGGTGCTTTTGGTGCTGCTCTGATCGCAAGAGAACGTCACGAAGGCAGAACCACCACCATGCTGTCCATGGATGAAATCTTAAACTTACAGTTCACGACCAAAATGACCAAATGCCGCGGCTGTACGAACAACTGCCGATTAACGATCAACAAATTTACCGGCGGCCGCCAGTATGTATCCGGAAACCGCTGTGAACGAGGTCTTGGAAAAGAGAAAAATGCCAACGGTGTACCGAACCTTTTTGAATACAAACGTCAGCGTCTCTTCGGATATGAATCTTTAACTGAAGAAAACGCAGTCAGAGGAATCGTCGGTATCCCGCGTGTTTTAAATATGTATGAAAATTACCCATTCTGGCATACATTCTTCACAAAACTTGGATACCGTGTCGTACTTTCACCGGCTTCCACCCATAAGATTTACGAAATGGGAATCGAATCCATTCCAAGTGAGTCTGAATGCTATCCGGCAAAACTGGCTCACGGTCATATTGAATGGCTGCTGCAAAATGGTGTAAAATTTATTTTCTATCCGTGTGTTGCTTTCGAGCGAAAAGAATTTCCGGAAGCTGGAAATCACTACAACTGCCCGATCGTAACTTCTTATGCGGAAAATATTAAAAATAACGTGGAAGGACTTAACGATCCTGATATCAAATTTATGAATCCTTTCCTTTCTTTTGAAAGTGAAGAAATTCTTACCAAACGTCTCGTAGATGAATTTACAGATCCTGCATTTGGATTTGCTGAAACTGAAATAAAAGATGCCGCAAAAGCCGCATGGCTGGAACTGGCTTCTGAACGTGAAGATATCCGCCGAAAAGGCGAAGAAACTTTACGCTACATGGAAGAACACCAGATCCGCGGAATTGTTCTCGCCGGAAGACCTTATCATCTTGACGAAGAGATCAATCACGGAATCCCTGAGCTGATCGCTTCTTATAATATCGCAGTCCTGACCGAAGATTCTGTTTCTCATTTGCAGGAAGTAGAACGGCCGCTTCTCGTTATGGATCAGTGGATGTACCATTCCAGACTCTATGCCGCTGCAAACTTCGTAAAAACCAGAGATGATCTGGATCTGATCCAGTTAAACTCTTTCGGCTGCGGTCTTGATGCCGTTACAACCGATCAGGTAAATGACATTTTAAGCGGTTCCGGCAAGATTTATACGTGCCTGAAGATCGACGAAGTCAACAACCTCGGTGCCGCAAGGATCCGTATCCGTTCTCTGATCGCTGCGATCAAAGTACGTGAAAAACAAAATTTAAAGCGAACGATCAAATCTTCTGCCTATGAAAGAGTCATCTTTACAGAAGAAATGAAAAAGAATTATACGATCCTTTGTCCAAACATGAGTCCGATCCACTTTGAGATTCTGGAACCTGCATTCAAAGCAGCCGGATACAATCTGGTCGTTCTTCCAGATAACAAAAAAGATTCTCTGGAAATGGGATTAAAATATGTCAACAATGACGCTTGTTACCCTTCCCTGATCGTTGTCGGACAGATGATGAATGCACTGTTATCCGGAAAATATGATATTTCCAGAACTGCCCTGCTGATCAGCCAGACCGGCGGCGGATGCCGTGCTACAAACTATATCGCATTTATCCGCCGTGCCTTGGAAAAAGCAGGTCATCCGGAAGTACCTGTTATTTCCATCAATCTCAGCGGACTGGAAGCAAATCCTGGTTTTAAGATCAGTCTTCCACTGGCTGTCCGTGGTGTCTTCGGTGCTGTATTTGGCGATATTTTCATGCGTGTACTGTATGCAACCAGACCTTATGAAGCAGTTCCGGGATCTGCCAACGCACTTCATGAAAAATGGAAACAGAAATGCATTGATTTCTGCTCCAAAGGATTCCCAAATCCTTTCAAATTCAAGAAAATGTGCGAAGAGATCATCCGTGACTTTGATGAACTGCCAAGAAAAGACATCAAAAAACCAAAAGTGGGTATCGTCGGAGAAATCCTTGTAAAATTCTCTCCGGTTGCCAACAATAACCTTGTAGAACTTTTAGAAGCGGAAGGTGCCGAAGCAGTCATGCCTGACCTTTTAGATTTCCTGCTCTATTGTTTTAAAAATGGGGAATATAAAGTAGATAAATTCGGCAAAAAAGAATCCACAAGAAAAACCGGACGTATTGGTATCCGTTTTATTGAATACCTTCGTAAACCGGCAAGAAAAGCATTAGAAAAGAGTAAACATTTCAGCCCACAGGGCGATATCGATCATATGGCAAAAATGTCCGATGCATTTGTATCTCAAGGCAACCAGACCGGCGAAGGCTGGTTCTTAACCGCAGAAATGCTGGAACTGATCGAAAATGGAACTCCAAACATCGTCTGTACCCAGCCATTTGGCTGTCTGCCGAACCATATCGTCGGAAAAGGCGTGATCAAATCCCTGAGAGCCAAATATCCTCAGGCAAATATCGTTGCCATTGACTATGATCCGGGTGCAAGTGAAGTAAACCAGTTAAACCGTATCAAACTGATGCTTTCTACGGCATTTAAAAATCTGGAAGCTTAATCATCTTTTGTACTTTT
>CAZWLV010000047.1:0-10703 GCA_964634715.1 uncultured Lachnoclostridium sp.
CACTGGTATTGTGCGGAATTGCGGCGGTATGTTTTTTGACCAATCCTAAAAAGGATACGAAAAATGATCGGATCGATGCGAGAAAAGACGATCGCATTTTGAAAGATGATGAAACGGTAAAAGATACGATAGAGCACGTTTCAGAAGATAACAAAAAAACAGATCTGGAAAGTGCAGTTTCTGCTGCGATCATGGAAAATTATGATCCGGATAGTTTAGACGGATTACTTCGGGTGGAAAGTCATGTGATGCTCTCGAATGAGATGATGACCGGAGCAGGTTCAAATGACATAGAAGAGGAGACGGTTTATCTTCTGGTATTGCTGAGAAAATATCAGATGTATGAAAAAGAAATTCTGGTGGTTGGTGAAAGCTATATTCCGACGGCGATCACATTTTCCGTCAGTGAATCGGAAGGATATGTAGTAAAAGAATATTGGACTCCGAGAGATGGAAGTTATTATGTAGAGGATATTCGGGATAAATTTCCGGGAAGTGCAGCAGAAGATGCACTGCATGAAGAACGCTATATTTCGGAACTTCAGTCGGACTCTTATCAAAAGGCATTGAAAGGGTTTTACATCAGGGGAACTTTGAAAGAACGGATCGAAGAACTCATAGCAGAGATCATCAGTTCTCCGAAAGGATCATCAGAACCGGCAAAATATATCGAAGCACACCAAGAGGCATATGAAGAATTGCTGGAGTATGAAGAATATTCGCTTCGTTATTGTTTTACGGAATTTTTACAGGGAGATCAGACGGATCTTCGGGGAAAGATCATGGAACAGCTCTGCATTGACATTATGGGCAACTGGGGAATCGGACATCATGATGTAGCATATGCTACCGGACAGGACTGGTTTGATGCTTTTAGGGAAAGTACGGAAAATCTGGCGGAACAGTATGGGGAAGAGGAACTGGAAAAGAATTATCCTGCTTCATGGATCTTATGGAAACTTATGCAAGCTTCTGTAAGATAAAAAGCATTTTTTGGCTGTCGAAATTGAAATACAGCACAGAACCTTTGTAAAAGTATGTTGTCAATAAATGAAAAATAGGGTATAATCGCTAAAGAAAACAAATGAAAAGATTCATACATTATTGGAGGAAACTATGGAAAATGTATTTATTATGGATCATCCGCTGATCCAGCATAAAATTTCTATGCTCAGAAACAAAGCAACAGGTACAAACGAATTCAGAAAACTTATTGAAGAAATCGCGATCCTTATGGGATATGAAGCTTTAAGAGATCTTCCGGTAGAAGATGTGGAAGTGGAAACACCGATCGAAACTTGCATGACACCGATGATCGCTGGTAAAAAGCTTGCAGTTGTGCCGATCCTTCGTGCAGGACTGGGTATGGTAAACGGTATCACAACACTGGTTCCATCTGCAAAGATCGGACATATCGGTCTGTACAGAGATCCGGAAACACATGAACCACACGAATATTACTGCAAACTTCCAGATCCGATCGATCAGCGTCTCATCGTTGTAACAGATCCAATGCTTGCAACAGGCGGATCAGCGATCGCAGCAGTAGATTTCATCAAACAGCATGGCGGAAAGAACATCAAATGTATGTTCATTATCGCAGCTCCGGAAGGACTGGAAAAATTCCATGAAGCACACCCGGATGTACAGGTTTATATCGGACACTTAGATCGTGAATTAAACGATCACGCATATATCTGCCCGGGACTTGGTGATGCAGGAGACCGTATTTTCGGTACAAGATAATTTTATAGAACACAAAAGTAAAACACCCTTGACAGATCAGATAGAAATGATCCTGTCAAGGGTGTTTTTTACGTAAGCAGCGATGAAAATACTGTGTTTGTACAAGTATTTGAGAAATACTGCGATAACTTGAGAAATTCGCAAAGCGTGCTTCTCATCGTTGTTACATTTAATCAAAGAATGCTTTTGCAAACTGTGTCAGAGCAACCTGATCTTTCATACCCATCATTTCACATGCAGAATGCATTGCCAAAAGACCGACACCAAGATCTGCAGTTCTCATTGGCAGGTGGGAAGAGATCACCGATGCGATCGTGCCGCCTCCTCTGGTATTGGACTGTTTTACAAATCTCTGAACCGGGATCTGCTTTCTGTCACACAGGTCGATCAATGCACCAAGGATCTCCGGATCCCATGCATAGGACTGGTTGCTTGCTGTTTTTAAGATAAATCCGCCATTAAGAACCGGATAGTTGGTAATATCCTGCGGAGCCGGATAGTTTGGATGGTAAGCATGTGCAACGTCTACGGAGATCATCAGACCGTCAGAAATGTCAGCCATACAATCTACCATATTTTTACCGAATGCCTGCCAGATTTTTCCGATGATCACGGAAGCCAGATTAGAATCAGCTCCCTGTTTGCTTAAGCTGCCGACTTCTTCGTTATCAAATAAGCATACCAGATTGACACGGTCAGTATTGCTGCTTTCGATCAGTCCGTGGATCAGGGCTGAAACGGAAGTAATGTCATCAAGACGAGGTGCAGAGATAAATTCCTCTGAAATACCAACCAGTTTTGGCGTATCCATCGGATAAATGCAAAGATCATAGTCTAAGATATCACTGCTGTCTACATGCAGTTCTGCTGCCAGAAGATCGGTAAATTTCATATCTTTGTTTAAAGAATCATTGAGCATTCCAAGCATTGGGAGAAGGTGTCTCTGATTGTCGATCGGTGCTCCTTTTTCGTTGACATCACGGCTCATATGGATCGCCAGATTCGGAAGATAGAGAACCGGACGTTTGAAATCCAGTAAATGGATCTGAGGTTTGTCATAACGTTCTCCGCGGGTAACGACTTTTCCTGATAAGGAAAGCGGTCTGTCAAAAAATGTATTTAAGATCGGTCCGCCGTACACTTCTGTGTTTAACTGTACGTATCCATGGGAAAAGATTTCCGGATTTGGTTTTACTTTCAAAGTTGGAAAATCGGTATGTGCACCCCCGATGTGGATCCCATTGGAAAGCTCACAGTTTTCACCGATCGTGAAAGCATAGAGTGTGGTTCCGAATGGAACACAAAAATAGCGTCCGCCCTTGGAAAGATTCCATTGGTCTTTTAATCCGAGTTCTTCAAAACCGGCAGCTGTTAAGACTGCTCTGGAATGTTCGATGACATGGAACGCAGAGGTTCCTGCATTTAAATAATCAAAAAGCTGTTGTACTTCGTTTGGTAATGTGTTCATAAAATAATTCCTTTTCTTTTTTATATAGAATATTTCTTAATCATAATGCTTCGGCTCATGAATTTCAACCATGGAAAATTATTTTTCAGGGAAAAGAAGCCGCATTTGTTCTTTGTAAATTTTTGCAAAATAAATGATCTCCACCACAGCGGTAATGAGCCATGAGAAAATGTATAATAAATATAAGGAAGTGATCGTTTCAAAATATTCAAAGATCGTATAGATCCATACAAGACGGAAAACGCAGGAACCCATGATCACGATGATGGTAGGAACCACGCTTTTTCCAAGTCCTCTGGAAGCTGCAATGGTATTGTCCATAAAGACAGAGAAAGGATAGGAGCATGCCATAACAGTCAGACGATACATTCCGGCCTGAATGACATCAGCATCACGGGTAAAGAGTCCTAAAAATTCTTCACCGAATACAAGAAGTCCGATCCCGATGACAGCACCAATGCCAAAAGAGTATGCCAGACTGATAAAATAACTTTTTAAGATACGATCTTTCTTTCCGGCACCATAGTTCTGGCCGATAAAGCAGGCACAGGCAGTATACAGTGCAGCCAGTGTTTCATAGACGAGATTATCGGCATTGGCGGCGGCAGAGTTTCCGGAAACCATGGTAGCACTGAAACGGTTGACGGATCTTTGAACGAAGAGGTTGGCAACCTGAAAAAGTGCATTTTGTGCACCGCCCGGAAGTCCTAAGGATAAAATAGCCCGGATACGGCTCATTTTTGGTTTCATGTCATGCAGACGGAGTGCAAATGCTTCGTGACTGCGGATCAGTGCCTGAAGAACAAGGATACAGGAAATATACTGGGACACGATGCTTGCGATCGCAACCCCTGCAACATCTAAGTGGAAAACGATCACCAGAAGGAGATTCAGGATGATGTTGACGACACCGGAGATCGCAAGATATTTTAACGGGCGTTTGGTATCTCCGGCAGCACTTAAAACGGCATTACCGAAGTTATAGAGCATCAGAGCCGGAATGCCTAAAAAATAAATGCGGACATAGGTTAAAGCTCCGTCCATAAGTTCCGGTTTGGTATTTAAAAGTTCTAAGATCGTGCGGCTGGAAAAAATCCCAAGAAACATCATCAGGATTCCGAGAAAGATGCTTAACAGTGCAGAATTGTGTACGATCTCTTTGATATCATTTTCCTTTTTAGAACCGATCGCCTGTGCGACCAGTACGTTCATACCGCCGGCGATTCCGATCAGTGTAGTCGTAAATAAAACGACCAGAATCGAAGTAGAACCGACAGATCCAAGTGCATTGGCACCGGCGAACTGTCCGACGACAGCAATATCGGTCATGTTGAAAAGTACCTGCAAAAGATTGGAAAAGATCAAAGGCAGGCTGAATTTAAAAATTTGTTTCCAGAGATTTCCGGAGGTAAAGTCTTGTGTATTTCTTTTCATAATTCTCCTTCGTAGCGTTAAATCTGTTTGATGGTTTTTGACAGCCGGATCGATCCTAAAAATGCATCCGCCGGCGGACTTCTGAACGGAGTCCTTCTCTTAAATAAATGGTCATCAGTATGATATCGATCGCCGCCACACAGGTAGCTGCAATGGCTGACCAGCTTAAATGGAACGGATCTCCAAGATGCAGGCAGATCACAGTTTCGATGGCGATACAATAAATGGCGATGGCAGTGACGGAAATGATCGTTTTCATGATCATAGAGCATTTAAAATGAATGAAAAATAAGAAAACGATCTCTAAAAGTATGGTTCCAAGCCCCACGATGGGCAATCCAATATGCACATACCAGTGATTGTTTGGGTGCAGATAAGAGATCAGTGCTAAAAATAGTGCAATGCTGATGCCGTCAAGTGCTACATTGACGTAAATACCGGTCTTTTGCGGAAAGAAGAGCGGGATAAAAAATACCCAGAGTGCACAGCAGATGCCGGCAACATAAAAAGACCAGTGTCCGATCGGAATAAAAAAGAGATTCAGCATCAGGCATACGCAGGCTGTGGTCATAAAAATGATCGTCATTAAGATCGTAAACTCTTTTGCACGGACAGTTTCAACCGTTCCTTTGACCGTCGCATAAGGAGGTACGGTATCTTTTGATTCCGGCCGTTCCGGATGATAGACTTTGGTTCCGCATAAAGGGCATGCAGTAATGGCGGTATCGAGTTCAACACCGCAGTTTACACAATAAGACATGTTAGTCCTCCGTTTTTCGATTGGTTTCAATTTTTACCGGGATCTGATCCTGTATGAGTTTTCTGAAAAAATAAAGCTCAATATCCGTTTCTTTGATACTGCTGGTAAAATTGATGGTAAGATGGTTCTGGTAGCTGACGATGGCACAATTCGTACGGGCGGAAAAAGGCTGTCCCATTAAAACGTCAAAACGCTCTACGTAAGGCTGCATTTCTTCCGGAAGACGGATCAGTCCGACATTGGTCAGTCCGGCACTGGACTGGGCATCCTGTACGTGTGCATAGAAACGCCGTACCGTAAAATCTTTGATAAATAATGGCACAATGCGGATCAGCGGATTCTGCTGAACGGCACTGTTGGTCACGATGTCTGCATTTAAAAATTTTGGATTGATATAATAGCGCATATAGTTGTGTACATGGGCTAAGATCTCTTCAAAAGTGTATTCTCCCATACGGGGATCGATTCCCGGATAAACCATGGAAATAAAATTCCGCAGGGTTTTTGACGGGAAAAAGCTTCGCAGATTGACCGGCATGGCAAGGGTCACAGGTCGTTCCTTCCACGGATCTTCATCTTTTTGCTTTTGCAAAAGTGAATAGAGCAGAACGGCATTCAGATATTCGGTGATCGTAACACCGTATTTTTTTGCGATTTTTTTGATCTGGTCTACAGGAACTACGCCGCAGATGATATTTAATGTATAAAAAGGTTCTTTTGTACCTCGGACACGGTAGGAACTTCCCTGACTGCGCGGACGTGTGATCTTTGAAGCTGCATAGCGAAGATAGGCATCTTCCAGTTCTTCCGGATCCGGCTGTTCGCTGATGTCTAATACCCCTTCTGTATTTGGAATCTCATGTCCCAGAAGACGAAGATATACGGCGGTCATGGTCTTTAAAAAGTATAAAGCACCGGTACCGTCAGAAAGGGAATGAAAAACTTCTAAAGAAATTCTCTTTTCATAATAGTAAACACGGATCAGATAGCGGTTATTTGCTTTAAAATGCATCGGCATACAGGGATTTTCAATATCCGGCTGTACGTAAGGCCCCGGACGGTGGTTCGGTTCCAGATAACGCCAGAAAAGTCCCTTGCGGATCGCTACCTGAAAGGTAGGAAATCTTGGAAGTGTCAGATCCAGTGCTTTTTGCAGGATCTCTGGTTTTACAGGTTCCTTCAAAGTTAAGGAGATCCGGTATACATTAGAAAAATTTTTTCTTTGCAGTGTCGGGTATACGTTGGCAGAAAGATCCAGTTTATACCACGTAGAATGTTTTGTTTCTCTAGGTTTCGTTTTGTTCATAATAAATAATGAGGATAAATTTCCTGATTGCTAAGCGGTTATAAAAGTTTGATAGAGTTTTTTAAATGCCTGATCCTGTCAGAAAGGCATTCTCCACCACATTATTTTCATTATAAAAGAGAATTTGCAGAAGGGCAATATCTAATCCGAAACGGAAGAGAAAAATTGTGCGGTCGTTATGATGAATAGTTACTGTTTACGAGATACGAGTGAACAGCAACATATTTTAAGGTAAATTTGCTGTTTTTGTACAGCTTGGATTTGACAGTTATTATGCATAATGTTAAAATTTATAAAAAATCGAAGGGGGACTTTTATGAACAAGAAAACAGTAAATTCAGTGCTTTCCTGTGTATTATCAGCTGCAATGATCGCAACAGCGGTTCCAATGGACATCCATGCAGCAAGCACAAACCTTGCATTGAACAAAACAGCAACAGCCAGCGAATATGAAGTAGAAAAAACTTCGCCGGACAAAGCAGTAGACGGAGATCTTTCTACTCATTGGGGAACTTCCCAGAACAAGGCAGCAGGAGAATATCTGGAAGTGGATCTTGGTGAAGCAAAAAGCGTTAAGCAGATCGTGATCCATTTTGAACGTGCAACAGCAGATCAGAACATTCTCGGATACCATGTAGATCTTGATGGTGAAACAGTTTATACAAAGACTGAAAAGGCAGCACAGAAAGAAACGATCGTATTAGATCAGGAAAAAACTGCACAGAAAGTGAAGATCACGATCGATAATGCAAACGGCGGAAATATCAACTGGGTCAATGTAGGGATCAGTGAAGTAGAAGTTTACAGTGAAGAAACTGGAAATACGATCACAAATCTCAATGATCTTGTTGCTTATCTGGAAAGTCTTGACGGAACAGTCGTAGAAGAAGATGTGACAGAATTTGCATTACCGGAAGCACCGGAAGGATTCAAAGTAGAATTAAATGGTGCAGACTATGAACAGATCATCGGCGATGACCTGACAGTGGTACATCCTCTGACGGATAAAGAAGTACAGGTTTCTTATGTTGTTACAAACACAGCAACAAATGAAACAAAAAAGACAGGTGATATTACCTATCTTGTAAAAGGAACACATACACAGGCAGAAAACATGAATGAAAAACCGGTGATCATTCCGGAAATTCAGGAATGGTATTCTGAATCTACAGAAAAACTGGCAGTTTCTTCTGTTACAAAAGTAACTTATGATCATTCAGATCTGGAAGAGATCGTAGATGAATTTATCGCAGACTACGAAGATTTTACCGGAATCACACTGGAAAAAGTAAAAGGAAATGCAGCAGCAGGTGCATTTAACTTCAGCAAAAAAGCTCCGGATGCAATTCTTGGAGAAGAAGGTTATACATTAGACATTCAGAAAGACAGAGTCAATGTACAGTCTGAAAGCGTTACAGGAAATATGTACGGTATGCAGACACTCCTTCAGATGTACAAACAGGATGCAGAAGGTTTTGTGATCGGTTCCATGAGAGACTATCCTCGTTTCCAAACACGTGGTCTTTTACTGGATATTGCACGTAAGCCGATCGCAATGAACATGATTCGTGATATCGCAAGAACCATGCGTTACTATAAAATGAATGACTTCCAGCTTCATTTATCAGATAACTATATCTGGCTGGAAGATTACGGAAAATATGAAACAGAAAACAACGCATTCCAGGCATATGATGCGTTCCGTCTGGAATCCGGTCTGACAAACGAAGACGGTGTATCTCCGACATCAGAAGATTATGCGATCAGCAAAAAAGAAATGAAAGAATTCATTCAGGATCAGAGATACTTAGGAATGAATATTGTACCTGAGATCGATGTACCTGCACATGCATCTGCTTTCACAAAAGTATGGCCGGAATTAATGGTAAAAAATAAAGTTTCCGCAACTGCTTCCAACAGACCATTGGTAGACCACTTTGACCTGACCAATGATGCGGCAGTCGATAAGATCAAAGAAATCTTTGATGATTACACCAAAGGCGATGATGTGACTTTCGACAGTGAAACAACCATTCATATCGGTGCTGATGAATTCATGGCGAGTGCCACAGCATATCGTGAATTCGTAAACGAGATCGTTCCTTATGTAAAAGAGACAAATACAGTCCGTATGTGGGGCGGTCTGACATGGATCAATGACAACAAAACAGAGATCACTGAAGAAGCGATCGAAAATGTAGAGATGAACCTCTGGTCAAGAGACTGGGCAGATGGTGTTCAGATGTACAACATGGGTTATAAACTCATCAATACCATTGATGATTATGGCTATATGGTACCAGATGGAAGCTTAAGCCGTGCAAATTCTTATGGTGACCTGTTAAATGTCAACAGAATCTTTAACAGCTTTGCACCAAACAAAGTAAGATCTTCAAGCTATGTAGAACTTCCGTCAGGTGACAAACAGATCCTCGGTGCAGCTTATGCGATCTGGGGTGACAATATCGATAAACGTGCTTCAGGTCTGACAGAATCTGACCTTTACTACAGATTCTTTGATGCACTTCCATTCTATGCAGAAAAGACATGGGCAACGACAGGACAGGAAAAAGGAACTGCAGCAGCACTTGCTTCTCTTGCACAGGAACAGGGTACAGGACCTAGAACAAACCCGTATTATCAGGAAGATAAGATCGGTGATACTTATGAAAGCTATGATTTCGAAGACGGTCTGGAAGATACTTCTGAAAACGACAGAGATCTGACAGAAGGAACCGCTGTTGTAGAAAATGGTGCATTAACATTAAATGGTGATAACAGCTATGTAACTTCTCCGATCGATAAGATTGGTAACGGCAATGAATTATCATTTGATATTACATTAACTGATATTCCGGAACCGGGCGATATCATTTTTGAAACAACACCGGAATACGGTACACATGATATCCGTATCATGGAAGACGGAAAACTTGGATTTACAAGAGAACTTTACAATTATTACTTTGACTATGAACTTCCGGTAGGAAAAACTGTCAATATCAAGATCGTTGCAGAACAGCAGGATACGACACTTTATGTAGACGGAGAACTGATCGGTGAAGCAACCGGTAAATTTATCCATAATGATATCGTAAAGAAAACAGGTATCGTACATTCTACATTTGCGATTCCGGTAGAAAGAATCGGTTCTGAAACAAATGCAGTAGAAGCTGTGATCGATAACGTAGTTGTAAAAGAAACAGAATCCAAAGAAGCAGCAGATCTTTATAACAAAGCAGAATGGAGCGGTACAACAAACTCAGAAACCGTATATTCTGATACAGAAGGTCTCTTAGAATATGCATTTGACGGAAAATCCAATACGATCTGGCATTCTAACTGGCAGACTGCACAGGATAAACTGACAGGTTCTAACAGCTTCTATGCAGAACTTGATTTTGGAAAAGCATATACGATCAACCAGTTCTCATTTACTCCGAGAACACCGCAGGCAAGCGGCCGTGTTACAAAAGCAGATCTTTATATTAAAGAAAATGCAGACGATGACTGGACATTAGTAGCAGAAAATGCAACATTTGCAAATGATGATTCTCAGAAAACATTCTATTTTGAAGAACAGAACGTTCGTTATGCAAAATTTGTTGCAAAAGAATCAAACGATGGCTGGGTAGCAGTTTCAGAATTTGATATTGCAAATAAAGAAGCAAAACTTTGTACCGTTTACGTAAAAGCAGAAAAAGGCGGAAGCGTCAGCGGAAGCACAGAAGTGATGTCAGGTACAGAAGTAACTGTAAAAGCAACAGCAGACGAAGGATATGTTTTCGAAGGATGGTATAACAACCTTGGTGAAAAAGTATCTGAAGATGCAGAATTTACATTTACAGTTGAAAAAAATACAGCTTATACAGCAAAATTTGCAGTTGACGAAGAAGATCCTGCTGTTAAAGAAGCAAAAGCAGAACTTACAACAGTGATCGAATATGCAGAATCTTTAAATGCAGATGATTATGTAGATTTCACAGCTG
>CAZWLV010000048.1:0-3625 GCA_964634715.1 uncultured Lachnoclostridium sp.
GAAAAAGATGGTTGTCGAAATTTGTAGATAAAAGACGGTTTACAAAATGAAATGAATTATGTATACTGAACAAGTCTTAAAATTTCAGGAAAAATCTTCCAAATTTCCAAACGATAAAATAGAATACGGAGAAAATAAATGTTCAATAAAGTTGCATTCCTGTGTGTTGATCCATGGGAACAGTTTTTGTCACCGATCATGCAGAGTCACAGCAGAAAATACTATGAATTGATAAAAATGCTGATGCAGCAGAAAAAGATCAAGATCAGAAGCAGAGAATACAGAGATCTGTATGGAGAATCACGATCGTGTGAACCTTTTGAAATATTTGAAAAAAATACGGAGCTTTTTCAGGTTGTGTATATTCAGAGCAGCCGGAAGACATTTCTGGAAAAAGTGTTTCAAGAGGCAGATATGGTTCTGGTAGGGCTTCCGGAAAATCAAAAAAATTTTGAAAAAATATATCTGCTGCTCCTGCCATGGAAAGAAAGGATCCTGTTCTTATGGAATGACCAGATCAAGATGGAACCGTCTTATTTAGAACGGCTGATACAGGAGTGGATGCTGGAGCAAAAGCAGATCATTGGGATTATGGAAAGCTGTCAGAAAATTTTTGGCATCAAAAAAGCTCCTGAATTGCTTCAGGAGCTGATGAACCGTTATTAAAAAAGGTTTTATGACTCAGTATCTGTCAGTTCTAAATCCTCTTTTTCTTCCGGAAGGTAGATATGCACTTTTTCAATGCGGTTTTTATCTACTTTTTCGACAACAAGACGAGTACCGTTTTCCAGTGTAACATCTTCGCCTTCTACCGGCAGATGTTCCAGTGCATCGATGACAATACCTCCAATAGAATCATAATCTTCAGATTCTACTCCCAGACCGATCATATCATTTAAGTCCTCCAGTTTGCAGGAGCCTTCTACAAGATATTCCCGTTCAGCGATTTTCTGAACTTCCTCAGCTTCGGCATCGTCAAATTCATCACGAATATCTCCGACGATCTCTTCCAAAAGATCTTCCAGAGTGATCAGACCTGCAGTTGTGCCATATTCGTCTAAAACGATGGCAATACTGATGGAATTTTTACGCATATCCCGCATAAGTTCAGAAGTATTTTTGAACTCATACGTATAATAGGCTTCTCTTAAAAAGTCTTTCACATGGAACTCCTGTGTTTTGTCATACAGGAGAAGATCTTTTACATTTAAAATACCAATGACGTTATCTCTGCTTTCGTCATAGACAGGGATACGTGTGAATTTTTCTTCTTTATAGATATTGATAAATTCTTCATAAGTGGAATCCAGTCTTAAAAAGCACATATCCACACGAGGAACCATAATATCTTTTGCCTGATGATCCCCAAAATCAAATACGTTATTGATCATTTCATGCTCTTCATTTTCCAGAACTCCATCTTCATGACCGGCTTCCACGATGGTACGGAGATCTTCTTCTGTAACAGAATCATCTCTGTGGTCAGGATCGATCCCTAAAAGACGAAGGATTCCGCCGGAAAGAAAGTCCAAAATAAAAATGAGCGGTGTAAAAAGGAACATAATACCGTAAATGATCTTTGCATATTTTAAGGCGATCTTTTCTGCCTGAAGAGATGCAAATGTTTTTGGTGTAACTTCACCGAAGACAAGAACAAGCAGTGTCATGACTCCTGTGGCAACCCCTGCACCGGCACTTCCCCAAAACTCGGTTGCCAGCAGTGTGGCGATGGAAGATGCAGAAATATTTACGATATTGTTACCGATCAAAATAGCACTTAACAGTTTTCCGGGATCATCGATCACCTTGGAAAGAATGATCGCACGTTCATCTCCGTCATCTACAAGACCTCTGATACGAAGCTTGTTGACCGTTGTAAGTGCTGTTTCAGCAGAAGAGAAAAATGCTGATAACGCTAATAAAATAATTAAAACTACCAATTGTATGGCATCACTGGGACCCAAAATAACTTCACTCCTTTTGTAGAATATGCCTGTGGAATCGGGTATGTTCCACAGGTTTCTGATTTTTTGTATATCGAAAACAAATATACAATATTTTTCCTAATATTTCAAGTTGTTGCATATAGATAAATTATAAAGAATTTGTAAAAACGTTACCGTTCACGTTGTTTTGGCATTTTTTAGAAAAACTTTGTGAAAGAATGCTCTGTGAGCGGCTGCGTGAAAATAAGGCTGTGTAGGGGACAGGAGAAAGAGCGATATGAAATATTTGTCTGGAAACATGAAAACTTTCGGAAAAATTTTAATGGTGATGTATGGGATAACGGCACTGCTGCTGTTTTTGCTGGCTTTTTTACTGCAGAAGTTTCAGTTTGGAGAACAGATGACAGAGATCGGGATTATGGGAATCTATGTGATCGTCTGTTTTTTGGGAGGCTATATGTCAGGAAAAGTCTTGATGAACAGAAAATTTCTCTGGGGAATGCTGATGGGCATTTTTTACGTTTTGGTGATGCTTGGGATCACGATGATCGTCAGGGGAAGTCAGGGACTTTCGCTTTCCGGCATACTGCTGAACATTCTGCTCTGTCTGGGAAGCGGCATGTTGGGAGGAATGATTTCCTGAAAGCATGTTTGATAAAATAAAAAAGTCTCGAAAAAGAGTAGAAAACCTGTTACTGTACACACAGCAGCTAATCACTTGCTGATCAGCTGCGAAAAAGCATGATTCAGGTAACCAAAACCTTGGAAAAGACTGGAAAAGACCGTCATAAATGTTGACGGAAAATCGGATAGATGTTAGGATAAAAAACCAGAGAAATGCGAAAGAAGAGGGAGAAAAATGAAAAAAATAAGACAGATCTGGGATTTTTTCACGACTTATGAAAAAATCTGGTTTTTTAGTATTTTGATCTTATCCGTGATCTTTGCCTTTTTATTTCCGGAAGAGGATATGAACGGAGTAAACGGAAAACTGATCATGGTATTGTATCTGATGGATATTTTTCTGAATGTACTTTGTGAGTTACTGATCTCAAAACAGAGTAAATGGAATTTTATCGTATCAGTATTTGTAGAGCTTACGGAGATCGCAACGCTGGTCGTACTGGCTGCACGATTTGCGACGATGGCAGTGACACTGTTTTTCTGGCTGCCGATCGATATCATCAGTTTCATCGTATGGAACAGACATCCGGATTCACAGGAAGAAGAGCTGACCGTGGTAAAAAAACTCAGCGGAATGGCTGCGTTTCTCGTAATTACCGGGATCATCGTATGGACAGTTGTAGTAGGATATTTTCTGTCAGGACTGGATATTACGACAGATCTTTTTGGCGGAAACCAGCTTTTGGAAAATGTAGTATGCTATCTTGATGCCTGTGCATCAGCAGTAGGGATCGCAAACGGTTTATTTATCCTGCTCCGTTACAGAGAACAGTGGATCGCATGGTATCTTTGTGCTTTTTTGGAAACGATCATCAACATTCTGGCAGGCCAGTGGGTGCTTCTGATCCTGAAAGCAGGATATTTTACAAACACTACTTATGGCTATATAAAATGGACAAACTATATCAAAGAGCATGCTGCTGAAAAAAAGCAGAAAGCAATGGGATAATGCGAAGATTGGCATGAGGCGTTTCGCCCCATGCCTTTGTCGTTTA
>CAZWLV010000048.1:3725-10547 GCA_964634715.1 uncultured Lachnoclostridium sp.
TGAAGAAATCAGCAGGAACAGGAGAAAAGATGAAAAAATGGTTTGTATCTGCAAAAAAGGCAGATTTTACGGAAATTGGAAAGAAATATCAGATTACGCCCATGACAGCCAGGATCATCAGAAATCGTGACGTGATCGGGGAAGAGCAGATTGAAAAATATCTGCATGGAACATTGAAGGATCTGTATTCTCCATGGCTTTTGCATGGAATGCAGGAAGGCGTTTCGCTCATAAAGGAAACGATCAGAGAGGGAAAAAAGATCCGTGTGATCGGAGATTATGATATTGACGGTGTGTGTGCGACCTATATTTTGCTGACCGGATTAAAAAAGATCGGTGCATGTGTAGATACAGCCATTCCTGACCGGATCAAAGACGGTTATGGGATCAATGAACAGCTGATCGATCAGGCAAAAGAAGACGGGATCGATCTGATCGTTACCTGTGATAATGGGATTGCAGCATATGAACAGATTTCTTACGCAAAAAAACTGGGAATCCGTGTGATCGTAACAGATCATCATGAAGTTCCGTTTATGGAAACTTCGGAGGGAAGGATAGAAAAACTTCCGCCGGCGGATGTGATCATCAATCCCAAACAGAAGAGCTGTACTTATCCGTGGAAAGGGCTTTGCGGAGCAGTGGTGGCATGGAAACTGACGGAGGCTTTCTATGAAAGCTGTCAGATTCCGGAAGAAGAAAAAGAAGAACTTTTGGAATTTGCGGCCATTGCAACTGTTGGGGACATTATGGAACTGCAGGATGAAAACCGTATCATCGTAAAAGAAGGGCTGAAAAAGATCCATGCTACAAAAAACAGAGGATTAAGATCTTTGATCGAAGTTAATGGATTGGATAAGGAAAACGTCAATGCATACCATATCGGATTTGTGATCGGCCCATGTATCAATGCAGGCGGAAGACTGGATACGGCAAAACGAGCGTTGGAGTTGTTTGCGGCAGAAGATAAAGAACATGCAGATCGTCTGGCAGGAGATCTGAAAGCATTGAATGACAGCAGGAAAGAGCTGACAAGAGCCGGTGTAGAAGAAGGAATCAGACAGGTTGAAGAAACTTCTGAAAAAAAGGATCGTGTTTTGGTGATCTATCTTCCGGAGTGTCATGAAAGTATTGCAGGGATCATCGCCGGAAAGATCAAGGAGCGTTATTACCGGCCGACCATTGTACTGACCGATGCAGAAGAAGGGATCAAAGGATCTGCCCGTTCGATCCCGGCATACAATATGTTCGAAGAACTTTCAAAATGTGCGGATCTGTTTACGAAATTCGGCGGACATCCCATGGCAGCAGGCATGTCACTTCCGAAAGAAAATTTGGAAAAACTGCGCAGACAGTTAAATGAAAACTGTACATTGACGGAAGATGATATGTTAGAAAAACTAAGTATTGATATTGTCATGCCGATCCAGTATGTCAGTGAAAATTTTATCAATGAGCTGAAATGTCTGGAGCCATTTGGGAACGGCAACAGCAAGCCGCTTTTTGCAGAACGGAATTTTAAGGTGCTTAGAAGCCAGATTCTTGGCAAAAATAGAAATACGGTAAAAATTTATGGTGTCAATGAAGCAGGATACCATATGGAAGGGTTGTATTTTGGAGATCCTTCAGAGTTTATGGAGCTTTTAGAAAAAAAAGATACGATCTCTGTGACGTATTATCCTTCTGTCAATGAATTTCGAGGAAAGAAAACATTACAGTTGATGATTCAGGATTTTATGTAAGATTTAGGGATAGGACATTGCAGGAGCAGGAAATAAGTGTTATAATTATCATCAAATTTTTTAGAAAATTACAGGAAATGACAGACATTCCATAAAAGGGAGAAAATCCGAAGAAAGCCGGCGAATTGTTTCGTACAAGCAGAAACTTACGGTTTGAAAAAAGTTTCGGATCTTTGCGAAGGTATTTGCTGTACATAAGTTTGGAGGAAAGAGATATGAAAAAAGTAGAAGATTATGTAGTAAGTATTCCTGATTTTCCGGAACCGGGGATCATTTTCAGAGATGTAACAAGTGTATTGCAGGATGCTGACGGATTACATCTTGCCATCGATGAAATGCAGAAATTGCTGGAAGGTGTAGATTTTGATGTTCTCGTAGGTGCAGAATCCAGAGGATTTATCTTCGGAATGCCGATCGCATACAATATGAACAAACCGTTTGTACTGGTACGTAAAAAAGGAAAACTTCCAAGAGAAACCGTAGAAAAATCTTATGATCTGGAATACGGAAGTGCAACCATCGAAATGCATAAAGATTCGATCAAACCGGGACAGAAGGTTGTCATCGTAGATGACCTGATCGCTACAGGCGGAACCATCGAAGCAGCAGCGAAGCTGGTGGAAGAGCTTGGCGGAGAAGTTGTAAAGATCATTTTCCTGATGGAACTTGCAGGACTGGAAGGAAGAAAAAAACTGGAAAACTATGATGTTGCCAGCGTAATCTGTTACGAAGGCAAATAGGAAAAATATTAGGGGAGTACTTTTATGGAAGAAGTAACGAAGGTAATCGATCATGAAGAAGAAGTGAAGAGAGATGATGCCAGTGTCCGTGCAATGGCGGACTTTACGAGCCCGGAGGTTCTTTACAAAGAATTACTCCTCTCTATTAAGCGGTATCATCCGTCAGCAGATCTGTCCATGGTTGAAAAAGCCTACAGTATTGCGAAAAATGCCCATGAAGGTCAGGTGCGTAAATCGGGAGAACCGTATATTATCCATCCGCTTTGCGTGGCGATCATTTTGGCAGATCTGGAACTTGATAAAGAAACGATCGTGGCAGGGATCCTTCATGATGTCGTAGAAGATACGGTAATGACAAATGAAGAAATCTGCAAAGAATTTAATTCGGAAGTAGAACTTCTGGTAGATGGTGTTACCAAACTGGGACAACTGTCTTATTCACATGATAAAGTAGATGAACAGGCAGAAAATTTAAGAAAAATGTTTCTTGCCATGGCAAAGGATATCAGGGTAATTTTGATCAAACTGGCTGACAGGCTTCATAATATGCGTACTTTGCAGTATATGAGACCGGAAAAACAGAAAGAAAAAGCCAGAGAGACGATGGATATCTATGCTCCTCTGGCACAGCGTCTTGGTATTTCCAAAGTTAAGATCGAACTGGATGACCTTTCTTTGAAATACCTGCAGCCGGACGTATATTATTCACTGGTGGAACAGATTTCTGACAAAAGAAGTACGAGAGAAAATTATATCCGCCAGATCGTAGCAGACGTAAAATCTCATATTGATGGTGCGGGAATTGCGGCAAAAGTAGACGGCAGGGTTAAACATTTTTTCAGTATTTATAAGAAAATGGTCAATCAGGACAAAACGCTGGATCAGATCTATGATCTGTTTGCGGTTCGTATTCTGGTGGAGACCGTGCAGGATTGTTATGCAGCACTGGGCGTGATCCATGAGATGTACAAACCGATTCCGGGGCGTTTTAAAGATTATATTGCAATGCCGAAGCCGAACATGTATCAGTCTCTCCATACGACGCTGATCGGACCGAACGGATCACCGTTTGAGATCCAGATCCGTACGTATGAAATGCATAAAACAGCAGAGTATGGTATTGCAGCACATTGGAAATACAAAGAATCCGGCGGAAGCCGTGAAAAAAATATTGAAAACCGTGCGGAAGCAAAGCTGACATGGCTTCGTCAGATTTTGGAATGGCAGAAAGATGAATCTGATAACAGAGAATTTATGAGCCTTTTAAAGAGCGATCTGGATCTGTTCTCTGAAAGCGTTTACTGCTTTACTCCGTCAGGGGATGTAAAAAACCTTCCGAACGGTTCTACACCGATCGATTTTGCATACAGCATCCATAGTGCTGTCGGCAATAAAATGATCGGGGCAAGAGTCAACGGAAAACTGGTACCGATCGATTACAGCATTCAGAACGGTGACAGAATTGAGATCCTGACTTCCCAAAATTCCAAGGGGCCAAGCCGTGACTGGCTGGCACTGGTAAAATCCACACAGGCGAAGAACAAGATCAACCAGTGGTTTAAATCAGAGTTCAAAGAGGGAAATATTGTCAAAGGAAAAGACATGATCTCTCAGTATTGTAAGATGAAAAGCATTGCTTTTTCAGATATCATGAAAAGTGAATATCAGGAAAAAGTAATGAGAAAATATGGTTTCCGTGACTGGGACTCTGTACTGGCAGCCATCGGACACGGCGGTCTGAAAGAAGGTCAGGTAGTCAACCGTCTTCTGGAAGAATATGAAAAAGTCAACAGAAAAAATATCACGGATGATAAAGTTCTGGAAAATATCACGGAAAACAAAGATCAGAAGATGAAACTTACCCGCTCAAAAGGCGGTATCGTAGTCAAAGGGATCGATGATGTAGCAGTTCGTTTTTCACGCTGCTGTAATCCGGTTCCGGGAGATGAGATCGTTGGGTTTGTTACCCGTGGACGTGGTATCTCGATCCACAGAACAGATTGTGTCAATGTTCTCCATATGAGTGAAGCTGAGAGAATGCGTATGATCGAGGCAGAATGGCAGGGATTCTCGAATGGATCCGGAGAAAAATATGTTACGGAGATCACAATCTATGCAGCAAATCGTACCGGTCTTTTAGTGGATCTGTCAAAGACGTTTACAGAAAGGGGAATCGACCTGATGGCGATCAATTCCCGTCTCAGCAAACAGGGAACGGCAACGATCTCCGTCAGCTTCGAGATTTCCGGTACGGAAGAACTGAACAGGATCATTGAAAAGATCCGTCAGATCGACAGTATCATTGACATTGAACGTGCGGCAACTTAAGATGGAACAGAGGATAGGAAACAGCCAGACAGCAGGGAAGATCCGCTGTTTGGCTGTGCTGAGGTAATAGCCGTTTGAAAAGAGAAAAAACGGCAGATGACATTAGAAGATCCTCAGGAAAAGGAGAAAATTATGATTCGTGTGGAATGCATGGTCGTAGGAACAGTTTCTACAAACTGCTATTTTTTAGTAAATGAACAATCAAAAAAAGCACTTATCATCGATCCGGGAGCATGTCCGGGTCAGATCCGTGACTGGTTTTTGCAAAAAGGATTTCAGCCGGAAGCAATTCTTTTAACTCATGGTCATTTTGACCATATTCTGGCAGCAGAAGAATTAAAAAAAGAATTTCAGATTCCGATCTATGCATGTGAAAAAGAAAAACAGGTATTAAATGATCCGTCGATGAACCTGACAGCCGGATTTTTAGGAAAAGGTGATACGATGGATGCAGATATTTACTGTAAAGAGGGAGAAATCCTTTCTCTGGCAGGATATGAGATCAAAGTTTTGGAAACACCGGGACATACGCCGGGAGGGTGCTGTTATTATATCCCGTCAGAAAATGTGATCTTTACAGGAGATACATTATTTCACAGAAGTGTAGGCAGAACGGATTTTAAAGGCGGTTCCTATGCAGAAATCTGCAGGAGCATTAAAGAAAAGCTGTTTGTTCTTCCGGAAGAAACGCTTTGTTACTGCGGACATGGAGAAAATACCGGTATCGGTTATGAAAAGGAGCGAAATCCTTATGTCAGATAATATGATAGAAGTAAAAGTAAATATTCCAAGCTATGAATACGATATCCATTCTCTGGTAAAGGCATTTTATCCGAAGTCAGAAGTGATCGTACAGGTAAAAGAAAACTTTGATACAGAATGCAGCCTGAAACTTGATGTAAAATTTACAGAAAATCATGTAGATGTTACTACTTATCAGGATGAAGAGATTTTTATGGTCAGTTTTTGTGATCTTCCGGATACCCTGACCAGAAAAGAAGTGAAAGACCGTTTCAAACGTCTGATCTATCAGGCGTTGTCAGATCTTGGAAAAAAGAAACTGCCTTGGGGAACACTGACGGGGATCCGCCCGACGAAGATCCCGATGGCAATGCTGGAAGAGGGTGCTTCTGATGAAGAAATCAGCAGATATATGCAGGAGACCTATTATTGCAGTGAAGAAAAGATCGCACTGAGTACAGAGATCGCAAAAAGAGAACAGAAACTTTTGAGTACATTGGATTATGAAGACGGATACAGCCTTTATGTCGGAATCCCGTTTTGTCCAAGTACGTGTCTTTACTGTTCTTTTACCTCCTACCCTTTGGCAAAGTGGCAGAAACGGGTAGATGAATATCTGGATGCGTTATGCAAAGAACTGGATTATATAGCAGAAGAATTAAAAGATAAAGTATTAAATACAGTATATATTGGCGGCGGAACACCGACCACCTTAAATGCAGAGCAGATGGACAGACTGCTGGCAAAGATTGAAGAAAAATTTGATTTTTCCCATGTACAGGAATTCACGGTGGAAGCCGGAAGACCGGACAGTGTAACGGAAGAAAAACTTCAGGTGATCAAAAAACATAAAGTAGACCGTATTTCTGTAAATCCCCAGACGATGAAAGACGAAACGCTCAAGATCATCGGACGGCATCATACGGTGCAGCAGACGATAGAAGCCTATGAACTGGCACGAAAAGTAGGATTTGACAATATCAATATGGATCTGATCATCGGACTTCCGGGAGAAACGAAGGAAGACGTGGCACATACGCTGGAAGAACTGAGAAAACTTGCACCGGACAGCATTACGGTTCACTCTCTTGCCATTAAGCGTGCGGCAAGACTGAATCTGTTTAAAGATACTTACGAAGAGATGGGACTGGAAAATTCTGCGGAAATCATGGATCTGACTTATGAATCCTGCAAAGAGCAGCAGCTTTTGCCGTATTATCTGTATCGTCAGAAAAATATGGCCGGAAATTTTGAAAATGTAGGCTATGCAA
>CAZWLV010000049.1:0-10241 GCA_964634715.1 uncultured Lachnoclostridium sp.
ACTCTTAACACACCTTCGATCTGTCCCAGTTTTTCAATCGCCTGTTCACTTGGGCTTGCGGAAAGATCAAACATAGAATATGCAAAATCCCCACGGCTTGCGTTATTCATATGTTCAATATTTAAGTCTTCCTCTGTCATAATATCCGTAAACTGATTCAGCATATTTTTATAATTTTTATGACAGATCGCGATACGGCAGAATTCTCCTGCCAATCCCATATCACAGTTCGGATAATTCACAGAATTTACGATATTACCATTTTCCAGATAATTTCTGATCTCGCTGGCTGCCATGGCTGCACAGTTATCTTCTGCTTCTTCCGTAGACGCTCCAAGATGCGGTGTAACGATCGCTCCTTTGACTCCTGCAGTCGTTGTATTTGGAAAATCTGTCACATAATGTTTCACTTTTCCTTCCCGAAGAGCTTTGACCATCGCTTCTTCATCTACCAGAAGATCTCTTGCAAAATTCATCACAACAACATTTTCTTTCATCATTTGAATCGCTTCTTCATTGATCATCTTCTTTGTACTGTCTAACAACGGCACATGGATCGTAATAAAATCGCACTGTTTATAAATGTCATTGATTTCTTTGATATGATGAATATGTCTTGATAAACTCCACGCTGCCTTTACGGAAATATACGGATCATATCCATAAACTTCCATTCCAAGATGAACCGCCGTATTTGCCACCTGAACACCGATAGCACCAAGACCGATCACACCCAGTTTTTTCCCCTGAAGTTCATTTCCTGCAAAACGTTTCTTTTCTTTTTCTGTCAGTTTTGCAATATCTTCATTTTGTCTTTCAGACTGAACCCAGTTAACACCGCCTACAATATCACGGGATGCCATAAACATTCCGGCGATCACCAGCTCTTTGACCGCATTGGCATTTGCTCCCGGTGTGTTAAATACAACGATCCCATGATCCGCACATTTGGTTAATGGAATGTTGTTGACTCCTGCACCAGCTCTTGCAACCACTTTTAACTCCGGTGCAAATTCCATCTCATGCATGGCGGCACTTCTGACAAGAATGGCATCTGCTTCTTCCAGCACATCTGTTTTCGTATAATTTTCATCAAAGACTTCTAATCCGACATTAGAAATCGCATTTAAACAATGATAACGGTACATTCTACAAATTCTCCTCTTCAAATTTTTTCATAAATTCCACCAGTGCTTTGACACCTTCGATCGGCATGGCATTATAGATGCTTGCACGCATGCCTCCCACACTTCGGTGTCCTTTTAAATTTTCAAATCCTGCTGCTTTTGATTCTTTTACAAATTTGGCATCAAGATCCGGATCACCGGTAACAAACGGGACATTCATCAAAGAACGGTCTTCTTTTCTGACAGTTCCTTTAAAAAGTTTACTTTCATCGAGAAAATCATAAAGGATCTTTGCTTTTTCTTCATTACGCTGCTTCATTACTTCCAGACCGCCCATTTTTTTGAGCCATTTGAACACTTTTCCGCAAACATAAATATTAAAGCAGTTCGGTGTATTGTACATAGAACCATTGTCTGCATGCGTTTTATATTTCATCATGGTCGGTGTACCTTCTAAGACATCATCTGTGATCAGATCTTCTCTCACGATCGCGATCACCATTCCTGCCGGACCGACATTTTTTTGTACTCCGCCATAAATGATACCGTATTTTGACACATCTACCGGTTCAGACAAAAAGCAGGAAGAAACATCTGATACGAGAAGTTTTCCTTTGGTATTCGGCAAAGTTTTATATTTTGTACCGTAAATCGTATTATTCTCACAAATATAGACATAATCCGCATCTTCACTGATCGGAAGATCGGAACAATCCGGAATATAAGAGAAGGTTTCATCTTCTGAAGTGGCGATCTTGTTTGCTTTTCCATATTTTTTTGCTTCTTCATATGCCTTTTTTGCCCACTGACCAGTTACGATATAGTCAGCGACTTTGTTTTTCATCAGATTCATCGGAATCATTGCAAACTGCAGTGATGCACCGCCCTGCAGGAACAGCACTTTATAATTATCAGGAATATTCATCAATTCTCTCAGATCTTTTTCCGCTTCATCAATGATCGACTGAAAAGCCGGACTTCTATGACTCATTTCCAATACAGACATTCCTGTACCGTTACAGTCCAGCATTTCAGCCGCAACTTCTTTTAATACCTCTTCCGGCAATACTGCCGGACCTGCTGAAAAATTATATACTCTGCTCATTTTCTCATCACTCCTCTTTTATTCTTATTTATGCAGGCACGAGTTTTCCCGTGCCGCATAAACTTAACATTTCTGCATGTTCACAGAAACTTATTCTTTCATTTTCAGGTCTTCCTCATCAAAAGCTTCCACGATCGGTGCTCCCGCAGGAACCATCGGAAATACTTTATCATCACTGTCGATCACGCATTCGATCACTACCGGACCTTCTGCATTCATCGCTTTTTCCAAAGCCGGAGCCATTTCTTCTCTCTTTGTAACTCTGATCGCCATACAGCCTAAGCCTTCTGCAACCTTTACAAAATCCACTTTATCGTTCAGCACCGTCTGCGAATAGCGTTTTTCATAAAACAGTGTCTGCCACTGACGTACCATGCCAAGCACATGATTGTTCAGCACTACCTGAATGATCGGGATATCATATCTGGAAGCAGTTGCCAGTTCATTTAAATTCATACGGAAACATCCGTCTCCGCCGATATTGATCACTGTTTTGTCCGGACATGCCACTTTTGCCCCGATACATGCTCCAAGACCATATCCCATCGTTCCAAGACCGCCGGAAGTCAGCAGTGTATGAGGCTTTGTATACTTATAATACTGTGCCGCCCACATCTGATGCTGTCCTACATCTGTGGAAATGATCGCTTCTCCTTTGGTCATACGATAGATTTCTTCGATCACAAATGGTCCTGTCAGACCGGTTCCACTGTAAGTCAGCGGATATTTTTCTTTTAATGCATTGATCTCCTGATTCCATGCATCTGCCGGACGTTCTTTGATCTTCGGAAGAAGTCTTTTGATCACTTCTTTTGCATCGCCAAGCACCGGCTGATCGATCATAATATTTTTATTGATCTCCGCTGCATCAATATCGATCTGTACGATCTTCGCATTCGGAACAAATTTCTTTGCATTACCTACAACACGGTCACTGAAACGGGCTCCTACCACGATGACCACATCTGCCTGATGGATTCCAAAATTTGCCGCCTTTGTTCCATGCATACCGATCATTCCCGTATAAAGATCATCTGTTCCCGGAAATGCTCCTTTTCCCATGAGAGAATCTGCAACCGGTGCATTTAAACGATGCACCAGTTCGATCAGTTCTTCCGATGCCTCTGAGATAACAGCACCGCCGCCTACCATGAAAAATGGTTTTTTTGCTCCATTGATAAGGTTTGCTGCCTTTTCCAGATCTTCTTCTCTGATCGTTTCGGTAATTCTTTCGATCGGTTCCGGTATCATCGGTTCATATTCACAGCTGTTCGCCGTAGCGTCTTTCGTAATATCGATCAGAACCGGTCCCGGTCGTCCTGTCTGTGCGATCTTAAATGCTCTTCGGATCGTATTTGCCAGTTCCGAAACATCTCTGACGATAAAATTATGTTTTGTGATCGGCATCGTCACGCCCGCAATATCAATTTCCTGAAAACTGTCTTTTCCAAGAAGCGGTTTTGCAACATTACAGGTAATGGCGATCATCGGAATCGAATCCATATATGCTGTCGCAACTCCTGTTACAAGATTGGTTGCTCCCGGTCCGCTGGTAGCAAAACAGACACCAACTTTTCCGGTCGCACGTGCATAACCATCTGCCGCATGAGCAGCCCCCTGCTCGTGAGAAGTTAAAACGTGTGTGATCTCATCGCTGTGTTTATATAATTCATCATAAATATTCAGGATCGTACCGCCCGGATAACCAAAAATGGTATCTACGCCCTGTTCTTTCATACATTCTATAACAATTTCCGCACCCTTTAATAACATGTGTATTCCACCTTCGTAATATATTCGCAGACTGCCCTTTTTGTGGACAGTTTCAAAAACATTTCTGTTTTTTAATTTTCCAGAATTGCTCCTCTGTTTCCGGAAGTTACCATTTTTGCATAACGTGCAAGATATCCTGTTGTAACCTTCGGCTCTCTTGGTTTCCAGTTCTGACGGCGTTTTTCCAGTTCTTCATCAGAAACTGCCAGTTCCAGTTTGTTTTCCGGAATATTGATCCTGATCAGATCCCCTTCTTCTACAAGTGCGATCGGTCCTCCTACTGCTGCTTCCGGTGATACGTGTCCGATCGAAGCTCCACGGCTCGCACCGCTGAATCGGCCGTCTGTGATCAGTGCCACCGAAGCACCTAATCCCATACCTGCAATGGCAGAAGTCGGATTTAACATTTCTCTCATACCAGGACCGCCTTTTGGACCTTCATAGCGGATCACCACAACATCTCCTGCTACGATCCTGCCGCCTTTGATGGCATCGATCGCATCTTCTTCACAGTCAAACACTCTTGCCGGACCTTCATGAACCATCATTTCCGGTACAACCGCTGAACGTTTCACAACACCGGTATCCGGTGCAAGATTTCCTTTTAATACAGCGATTCCGCCTGTTTCACTATATGGATTTTCTATCGGTCTGATGACTTCCGGATTTTTATTCTTGCATCCTTCGATATTCTCACCGACCGTTTTTCCTGTCACAGTCATAAGATCTGTGTATAACAGATTCTTTTTATTTAATTCATTCATCACCGCATAAACACCGCCGGCTTCATTCAGATCTTCCATATAAGTAGGACCTGCCGGTGCCAGATGACAAAGGTTCGGCGTTCTTGCACTGACTTCATTGGCAATTTCCATATTCAGCTCTACCCCTGCTTCATGAGCGATCGCCGGAAGATGCAGCATACTGTTTGTCGAACATCCAAGTGCCATATCAACCGTCAATGCATTCATAAATGCTTTTTCCGTCATAATATCCCTTGGGCGGATATTCTTTTCAAGAAGCTCCATAACCTTCATACCTGCATGTTTTGCAAGTTTGATCCTTTCAGAATACACTGCCGGAATCGTACCATTTCCGCGAAGTCCCATTCCCAGTGCTTCTGTCAGACAGTTCATGCTGTTTGCTGTATACATTCCGGAGCAGGAACCACAGGTTGGACAGGCTTTGCATTCGTATTCCAGTACATCTTCTTCTGTCATCGTGCCTGCTGCATAAGAACCAACTGCTTCAAACATACTGGAAAGACTTGTTTTATGACCTTTCACATGACCTGCGAGCATCGGACCGCCGCTGACAAATACTGTCGGTACATTCACTCTTGCGGCTGCCATCAAAAGCCCCGGCACATTTTTATCACAGTTTGGAACCATGACCAGTGCATCAAACTGATGTGCCATCGCCATACATTCTGTCGAATCTGCGATCAGATCTCTTGTTACCAGAGAATACTTCATCCCTGTATGTCCCATGGCAATCCCATCACAAACGGCAATGGCCGGAAAAACGATCGGTGTACCGCCTGCCATGGCAACTCCCATTTTTACTGCTTCTACGATCTTATCCAGATTCATATGTCCCGGAACGATCTCATTATAGGAACTGACGATCCCTACCAATGGTTTGCTTAATTCTTCCTCTGTCATTCCCAAAGCATTAAATAAACTTCTGTGGGGTGCCTGCTGCATCCCTTTTTTCACTGCATCACTTCTCATGATCATTTATCCCCTTTTTATGTATTCTAAAATTCATTCCTATTTTCAAACATTTCATCAGCTGTCACAGCTTTTTAGCTGCTTCCATACTGTTTTATCTCACAATCTTATTCTTTAAAACAATTTTTATGTTTTCAAAAAATTGCTTAACAGATCCTCTCTGCGATCAGGTCTCCCATCTGAACTGTCCCCACCAGTGTACATCCTTCAGAATAAATATCGCCTGTTCTGTATCCATCTTTTAAAACCGTTCTCACTGCATTTTCCACTGCATCGGCTTCTTTATCCAGATCAAACGTAAACCGAAGCATCATTGCTGCCGAAAGGATCGTTGCGATCGGATTGGCTTTATCCTGCCCTGCAATATCCGGTGCTGATCCATGACTTGGTTCATAAAGACCAAACTTTGTATCATTTAAACTTGCAGAAGAGAGCATTCCGATCGAACCTGTCACCATACTCGCTTCGTCTGATAAAATGTCTCCAAACATGTTTTCTGTCAGGATCACATCAAACTGTGCCGGATCTTTTACCAGCTGCATTGCACAGTTATCAACAAGCATATGTTCCAGCGTAACTTCCGGATAATCTGCTGCAACTTCTTCCACTACTTTTCTCCAAAGTCTGGAAGAATCCAGTACATTTGCCTTATCTACCGAAGTTACTTTTTTACGGCGTTTCATGGCGATCTCAAAACCACGTTTTGCGATTCTCCGGATTTCATTTTCATTATATGTCAGCGTGTCTACCGCTGTTACTACACCATCTTTTTCTTCTGTTTTTCGTTCTCCAAAGTAAAGACCTCCGGTCAGTTCTCTCATGATCATCATATCAAAACCATTTCCGATGATCTCCTCACGAAGCGGACATGCTGCCCGAAGCTCATCATACAGATATGCCGGTCTTAAATTTGCAAACAGGTTTAATGCTTTTCTGATCTTTAAAAGCCCTGCTTCCGGTCTTTTCTCCGGCGGCAGCTGATACCATGGTGAAGTTTTTGCATCTCCTCCGATGGATCCCATCAATACCGCATCACTTTCCTTTGCAGTTTTGATCGCTTCTTCTGTCAGAGGCACACCATGTACATCGATCGAAGCTCCTCCCATCAATACGTCTGTATAATCGAATGTATGACCGTACTTTTCTGCAACTGCATCTAATACTTTTCTCGCTTCTCTTACGATTTCCGGACCGATCCCGTCTCCGGCTATGACTGCAATCTTACATTCCATCTTTCCATCTCCTCACGCTTCTTTTCGCTGTTCACCTCATATCAGACATTTGAACAGCATCTGTTTTTAAATATTATAATACCCACTATATCCCATTCACTTTAATATTGCAACCCCCTAAAGTATTTTGATATTTTTTTAACAAATAAATTTAAAAAAAGAGAAGAGTTTCTTTCCTACTCTTCTCTTCTGACAACCTTATTCTGCTTTTTCTACTGCTGCAATCGCATCTTTTTTCATTGGAATACGGCAGTTTTTGTTGTTACCAAATTCTACGATAACATCTTCTTCTGTGATATCGATCACGATTCCATAAAAACCGCTGGTTGTTACGACCGCATCACCGATTGCCATATCTGCTAACATTGCTGTGATTCTTTTCTGTTCTTTTTTCTGTGGTCTGATTGCAACAAAATACATAAATGCACCAAAGATCACAACATATAAGATCAAAACGATCCAGCTTCCGCTTGTTCCTGCTGTTGCTAATAAATTCATACTGATTCCTCCAAATTTTACTAAATAGCATAAACTTCTCTTATTCTACATGAGAAAATCATTTTCGGCAAGCATTTTAGACTTTTTTTATATTTTTTTATATTTGTTCATAAAATTCTTTCACACGATCTAAACGGGAACTCATATTCATCAGTAATGCATCTAATACTGTTATAGCCGCCATACATTCCACTACGACCACTGCACGGGGTACGATCACAGGATCATGTCTGCCTTTGATATTTACGAAAATAGTTTCTCCGGACTGATTGACCGTCTGCTGCTGTGCATGGATTGACGGTGTCGGTTTGATGGCAGCACGAAATACAATCTCACTTCCATCGGAGATTCCGCCAAGGATCCCGCCTGCATGATTGGTCTTTTTGCAGATTTTTCCATTTTCATCATAATAAAATGCATCATTATTGGTAAGTCCGGTCGCTTCTGCCGCTGCAAAACCATCACCGATGGCAAATCCTTTTACTGCACCGATCGAGAGGATCGCTTTTCCAAGATTCGCACTGAGTTTTTCAAAGCAAGGTTCTCCAAGCCCTGCCGGAACTCCTTCGATCCTGCATTCAACGACACCTCCTGAAGAATTTTCTTCTTTCATACACTCTTCCAGATATTCTGCCGCCTTTTTTGCCGCTTCTTCATCCGGCATACAGACTGCATTACAAAAACGCTGTTCCATGTCAAATCTGTCATCAGAAATCGTTACCGGACCGATGGATTTTGTATAGGCATTGACACAGATCCCCATTTCTTTTAAGATCTTTGCCGCAATGGCACCTGCTGCCACTCTGCCGATGGTTTCCCGGCCGGAAGAACGTCCGCCCCCCGTATAATCCCGAAAACCAAACTTGCAGTCATATGTATAATCCGCATGTCCCGGTCTGTAATAAGAAGCAATCTCTTTATAATCCTTACTTCTCTGTGTTTTATTAAAAACTATCATAGAGATCGGAGTACCGGTTGTCTTTCCTTCGAATACCCCTGATAAAATCTCTACACAGTCATCTTCTTTTCTCGGTGTTGTAAAACGGGAAGTTCCCGGTTTTCTTCTATTTAAATAAATCTGAATATCTTCTTCACAAAGAGGCAATCCCGCCGGACAGCCGTCTACGACAACGCCGACACCTTTTCCATGGGATTCTCCCCACGTCGTAACCTTGAAAATATTTCCCAATCCAGAACCTGCTGACATAATAAACTCCTCTTTTCTTTCGATTGACGAAACTCTTTCTTTCACTTATACTAGGTTAGAATTATAACATTTTCCCTATTTGTAATTCAAGAGTGAATATCAGCGTGAAATCCATTTGTCTGGATTACAGCTTTTAAACACTCCTATATACCATTAAGATTCACAGGAGATTTTTATATGTACAAATTACTCAAAAGAGAAGGCATGGCAAAACGTGGTGAATTTCATACCGTTCATGGTGTGATCCAGACACCGGTATTTATGAACGTCGGAACGGTTGCTGCCATCAAAGGTGCTGTATCTACAGAAGATTTAGAAAATATCGGCTGTCAGGTAGAGCTTTCCAACACTTATCACTTACATGTCCGTACAGGCGATCAGCTGATCAAACAGTTTGGCGGACTTCACAAATTTATGAACTGGGAAAGACCGATCCTTACGGATTCCGGCGGATTTCAGGTATTTTCCCTTGCAAAAATGCGAAAGATCAAAGAAGAAGGTGTTTACTTTAACTCTCATATCGACGGAAGAAAGATCTTTATGGGACCGGAAGAAAGTATGCAGATCCAGTCAAACTTAGGATCTACCATCGCCATGGCATTTGACGAATGTCCAAGCAGTGTCGCAGAACGAAGCTATATCGAAAATTCTGTTGCACGTACTACCCGCTGGCTTGCCCGCTGTAAAGCAGAAATGAACCGTTTAAACAGCTTAGACGATACCATCAACAAACACCAGATGCTGTTCGGTATCAATCAGGGCGGTATTTTAGAAGATGTCCGTATCGAACATGCAAAACGGATTTCCGAAATGGATCTTGACGGTTATGCACTGGGCGGTCTTGCCGTTGGAGAAAGCCATGAAGATATGTACCGCATCATTGAAGCTACCGTACCATATCTTCCACTTGAAAAACCGACCTATCTGATGGGTGTCGGTACACCGCAGAATATTTTGGAAGCAGTGGAACGAGGTGTCGATTTCTTTGACTGCGTATACCCAAGCCGTAACGGCCGTCACGGACATGTTTATACCAATCATGGAAAATTAAATCTGTTCAACGCCAAATTCGAATTAGATGACAGACCGATCGAAGAAGGCTGCCAGTGTCCTGCCTGCCGCCGCTATTCCCGTGCTTATATCAGACATCTTTTAAAAGCAAAGGAAATGCTCGGCATGAGACTGTGCGTACTTCATAACCTCTATTTCTATAACCACATGATGGAAGAGATCAGAGATGCTTTAGATGAAGGCAGATTTGCAGAATACAAAAAACAAAAACTTGCCGGAATGGAAGAAAACAAATAAAAATTCCAGACATTAGAAAAACCACCGTTTCTGCGGTGGTTTTTCTAAAAAAAGGAGAGGGAGATTAGAAAATTCAAATATCGTCAAATGATTTTCATCATTTATAAATCGAGGGAGTGGCGGGCATTTCACCCGCCAAGTGTTATGAATGAAATACTGATGTATTTGCTACAGTTATAATATAGCAATGAATTGTGTCCAAAGTTTGTTCATTTTCTGAAGGATTTTTGAAAAATCTTAGGAAATTATGTATTTTTT
>CAZWLV010000050.1:0-10173 GCA_964634715.1 uncultured Lachnoclostridium sp.
AGCACGCCGCCAGCGTTCATCCTGAGCCAGGATCAAACTCTCATGTTTAAAAGTTCGAAACTGTTTCAAAATAACACTTGGCTATTTTTCCGTTTCACTGTGTTTTGAATTTCTGTTCTATGAACTGTCTTTCCAGACATTACTCATTAAAGAATTTCAAGGTTTGCATATGTTCTTTAAAGAACTTTGCATGTTATACTGTTTAGTTATCAATGTTCATTTTGTTTTGCCGACCGTGTTCCGCATCAGCTTTGTTAGATTACCATGCTTTGCGAAGTTTGTCAACAACTTTTTTCAGATTTTTTAAAATTTATTTTTTCAAAAATCCGAAGCGGAGAAAGAGGGATTTGAACCCTCGCGCCGCTATTAACGACCTACTCCCTTTCCAGGGGAGCCCCTTCAGCCTCTTGGGTATTTCTCCAAAGTCTGAGTTTTAAAACTCTTTTACAACTTCTTCTCATAGAAAAACAACCTCATCGGTTGTTCCTGCTCAGAATAAACCCAAACGCCTCTTCCGAGATAATCAAACTCTCGTTTGATCTAGGTTGTAAACGCAGAGGGTGGGATTCGAACCCACGCGCCCTTGCGGACAAACGGTTTTCAAGACCGCCTCGTTATGACCACTTCGATACCTCTGCATATTCACTTGTGTGTCGTGACTTGTTTGCCTCAGCACAGGTGATATAATATCATCTGTTTTTCATTCTGTCAACACCTTTTTTGAAATTTTTTTCAATTTTTTTCAACCGTAAATTTTCAAAGTAAATACAGCCCCTAAAACCGGCTTGTAAAGTTGAACCTTGCCCTCTCTGGAACGCAGCTTTAAGAGCTGCTTGTACAAAAAACAGCAAACGTTTCACATCGGCTATAAAAGCACGCTTTGCGGACTTAAATTCCATTTTCACTAAATTTAAGCCCGCAATGAATCTCTGCTGTAAATACTTTATAATAAATCCTGATACATTTATATCTAATTCCCACCTAAAATCACACTAAGCAATTCTTCTGTGCATTTTTAAACAGGATGATTTTCGCACTATTTGCAAAATACCTGTGCGATCTCCAGATCTTCCGGTGTTGTAATCTTAATATTCCGATAGGATCCCTCTACAAGTTTTACTTTACGATCCGTCATCGTCTCTACGACCATGGCATCATCTGTAATTCCTTCCGGATCTTTCTTCAGCAGTTCCGTATATGCACTTTTAATCAGTTCGTAAGCAAATACCTGTGGTGTCTGCACCTGCCATACTTTTCTCCTATCCGGAGTTTCCGCTGCAAATGTCTGATCATCTGCGATCTTGATCGTATCTTTTACCGGCATACCAACAACGCAGGCTTTAAATTCCTGCACTGCTTCGTCTGCACGTTCCAAGATCAATTCGTCTACAAAAGGACGTGCTCCGTCATGGATATAGACATAATCCGCCGTATCAATGGCTTTCAATCCTTCATAAACCGAATGATATCGTTCTTTTCCGCCTGCTACAATTTTATGTACTTTTGAAAATCCGTATTTTTCTATGATTTCCGTTTTACAGTATCCGATTTCTTCTTTTCCCGTTACCAAAACGATTTCGGAAATGATCGGACTTTTTTCAAACACCTGTAGTGTATGATACAGAACCGGCTTTTCATTGATCAGAAGATACTGTTTCTGCACTTTGCTCTGCATTCTTTTTCCCTGACCCGCTGCCAGCACGACCGCTACATTTTTCATTAGATTCTTTCTCCTAATTTCAGATTCGGTACCGCATTCAGATCCCATCCATGACGGACTCCTGCCATATATTCATAATAAGCCGCTACACCGATCATCGCTGCATTGTCCGTACAGAAGATCGGAGACGGATGATAAAATTTTACACCATTTTTCTCACATGCATCTTTCATCGCTGCACGCAATGTAGAATTTGATGCAACACCGCCTGCGATCGCAAACTTATCCATACCAAAATCTTTGACTGCTTTCATGGCGTGTTCTACCAAAACATCTGTAACTGCTTTCTGAAAAGATGCCGCAATATCTGCTTCTACGATCGTTTCCCCTTTCATATTGGCACCATTGATATAGTTCAGTACGGCTGATTTTACGCCACTGAAACTAAAATCATACGGAGCACCTTCTACATGTGCCTTCGGAAATCTGATCGCATCCGGATTTCCTTCTTTTGACAATTTGTCAATTTTAGGACCGCCCGGATAGCCCAGACCGATGGCTCTGGCTACTTTATCAAACGCTTCACCAGCAGCATCATCTCGCGTTCTTCCGATGATCTGATATTTTCCATAATCATTTACAACCACCAGATGGGTATGTCCTCCTGAAACGACCAGACATACAAACGGCGGCTCTAAATCCAGATTTTCAATATAATTTGCACTGATATGACCTTCGATATGGTGCACGCCTACCAGTGGTTTTTTTGCAGCATAAGCAATCGCCTTGGCTTCTGCAACACCCACAAGGAGTGCTCCCACAAGTCCCGGTCCATAAGTCACACCGATGGCATCCATTTCGTCCAACGTCATGCCTGCCTGTTCCAGTGCTTCTTCTATTACCTGATTGATCTTTTCAATATGCTTTCTTGATGCGATTTCAGGCACCACGCCGCCATAAAGTTTATGCAGCTCTATCTGTGATGAGATTACATTAGACAGCACGGTTCTTCCGTTTTTTACTACAGATGCTGCCGTTTCATCACAGGAACTTTCGATTGCTAAAATATATACATCTTTTTCCACGATCATTCTCCTTCAAATCCCAGTTCTATCGATTTTCCATCTTTTCCGGGAGAAGCATTTTTAAATATTTTCTGTACCTCTTCCATGTAAAATTCCGCTCTCGGCATAGACGGACTGTAATGAGTCAGCCATAATTCTTTCACTTCTGCTGAAGCCGCAAGTTTTGCCGCTTCCTGAAACATCATATGTTTTTTCGTTCTGGCATCCGGTATTTTCTCCGGATCACCATACATTCCCTCACAAATAAACAGATCTGACTTTTTCGCATTTGCAACAATGGAATCCGTTGGTCTGGTATCCGTGCAATAAGTGAGCTTAATGCCTTTCCTTGGCGGTCCCATGACCATATCCGGTGTGTAAACACCCGTTTCGTCAGAAATCGTTTCTCCTTTTTGGAGTCTGCTCCAATAATACAGCGGAATATTTGCCGCACGTGCTCTGTCCGCATCGAATTTTCCGGCACGGTCGATCTCCATCGTGTATCCGTAACAGGTTACATTATGATTCACTTTAAACGCCTTCAAACGATAACCATTGAGTTCAAAGGTCTGTTCGGATTCTGTAATTTCTTTATAAATGATCGGAAACGGAAGTCCCGGTGCAATGATACGCAAAGCATTCACTACTTTTTCCAATCCCGGCGGTCCGATCAGTGTCAGTGGTTCTGTACGATCTGAATTTCCCATCGTCAGCAGAAGTCCCGGAAGACCTCCGATGTGATCCCCATGATAATGCGTAAAACAGATCGTATCGATCGGTTTAAAACTCCAGCCTTTTTCTCTGATCGCCACCTGCGTTCCTTCTCCGCAGTCAATCAGCAGACTGCTTCCGTTAAAACGAACCATCAGAGATGTCAGCCAGCGATACGGCAGCGGCATCATTCCCCCGCAGCCCAGTAAACAGACATCTAACATACATACTCCTATATTTATACTTCCAGAATTTCACTCTCCGTCACCGGAATCTGAAATTCTGCTGTCATTTTGTCATAACAATGTTCGCACATATCAAATTCATGCCGAACAAGATCTTTTTCCGAAAAAAAGCCCCAGTCTTTTCTGACATGCATAACACCTTCTGCTACGTGATTTCCCTGTACAAGGATCTCTCTCCCACAGCAGTTGCACAGAACTTTTTCCAGCTGCTTTTTTTCTTTGTCTTTATAAAAACGCATATGATTCCTCCCCTCTTTCTGTTCAAGATGTTCTCATCATAATTGTTTTCATCTTTGATTCCTAGCGGGAATTAATGGCAGAGTCATGTTTCCACATGATCAATGCATTCTCCACCGGTTTTTCATAAAAATTTTTCCGTATTCCTTCTGTCACAAAACCCATTTGAGTATAAAACGCGACGGCACCTGTATTACTCTCACGGACTTCCAGAAAAAACTCTTCTGTCTGTAGTTTTTTCCCTTCTTCAAACAGCGTTTCCATCAGTCTGGCTGCAATTCCTTTTCTGCGCATAGAAGAGTCAACCGCCACATTGGTGATCTCTCCTACCCCTGCAATGCAGTAACAGCCAATATATCCTGCGATCTTATCATCCGCAAATGCTGTCAAAAATACGGTATCGTCTCTTTCCATACTGTCCTGAAATGATTTTTCAGACCATGGAAGCGAAAAATTTTCTCTTTCAATCTGACAGACTTTCTCCAGATCTTCCGGTTTCATCGCACGTACAATGATCTTACTCATGCTTTTCTGCCTTTTCTTTTTCGGCACGTTCTCTCTCTGCCTGTGAAAGACGCAGATAATCCGGCTGATGTTCTACTGCCGTTTCAATCTTTCCTGCCTCAACATAACTTTTCGCCAAAGCAGCCAGAGCACCCGCACGCTGACGGTTCATATGAGCCGGTGCATAACAAAACGGAACTTTGACAAGCTCTTTTAGTTTTTCAGCATACACAGGACAGCCATCTCCTAAAAAGATGACTTCTCTTCCCAATGCATTTAATTTTTCTGCGATTTCTTTCAGATCTACCGCCATCTGAGCTTCGATCACTTTTAATTCGTTTCCGTCAAATTCATAAATCCCTGTATAAACCTGATTTCTTCTGGCATCCATTAACGGACATACGATCTTGTCTGTACCACAGAGGTTATAAGCCAGTCCATCCACTGTCGGAATTGAAACGATCGGTTTTTTTAATGCAAGCGCAAGCCCTTTTGCCGTGGCAGAGCCAATTCTAAGTCCGGTAAATGATCCCGGACCTCCTGCTACCGCGATGGCATCCACCGTATTTAAGTCCAGTTCTATCATCTGTGCCATCTCATCCAGCATCGGAAGCAGTGTCTGGGAATGTGTTTTTTTATAATTCATCGTATATTCTGCCAGCAGGGTATCATCTTCCATAACAGCTACGGAAGCTACCAGTCCGGAACTGTCCAGTGCTAAAATTTTCATTTTTATGCTTCTCCTATCGGTGTAACTGTAATTTTTCGGTAATCAAAACCTTTTTCCAGATCCTTTTCAATCCTGATCTCAGTATATTGATCCGGAAGAATTTCCTCAATGAGATTTGCCCATTCGATCAGTGAAACACCCTCTCCATAGAAATAGTCTTCGTAACCGATCTCTTCCATCTCTTCTACATCACCAATCCGGTATACGTCAAAATGATATAACGGAAGTCTTCCTTCTTCATAAATCTGAACGATCGTAAACGTCGGACTGCTGATCGGCTCTTCGATTCCCAAGCCTTCGGCAAGCCCCTGTGTAAATACCGTTTTTCCGACTCCAAGATCTCCGATCAGGGTATAAACCTGTCCCGGTTTCGCTTCCTGACCGATCCTTTTTCCAAATTCAAAGGTTTCTTTTGCTGTATTTGTTTCTATGATCTTCATTATTTTTTCTGTCCTACTTTTGATTTGATCCAATCATATGCTGTATCCAGATCTTTTCCGAAAACGTCAAGGGAAAGGACACATGCACTTTTATTACGCATATAGATAAACATACTTTTTTTGGTAAGTTTGATCTTTGTGAATTTATCCCAAGATACTTTCGCTTCATTTTCTCCCTGAATGCTCGTAATTCCTTCTTCATCCAGAATATAATGGATCGGCTGTGCATAATAAGGATTTTTCTTTACCTGTTTTTTGGCTTTTCTTTTCAGATCCCACGGAATGTAAAAGATAAACATCAGTCCGAATAATGCATACACGATGCGATACGTCATCGGTGTTGTTTCCGGCGAAACAACGGCAAGAACGATGGCAAAAGCACCCAGCAGCGGCCACATAAATCCGGAAATCCCTCCCATATTATGGCTCTTATAAAAATCACCTAATGTCTTTTCATCCATCTGAAAATCAAATTCATATCTCATGAAACATCCTCCTGTTTTCTCACTGTTTTTCCGGTAAATATCTTTTTTTCAAATACTTTTTGATCCACCGGTCTTTTTCGGAATTTCTTAATTAAACTCCAAATTTTCAAATTTAAACAGCTGCTTTTCTAAACATAAAGTATAACACGTTCCTATTTGCTTTATCAACTAAAAATGCGTGAAATGGATCGTGAATCATATTGACATCCGGATCGGTCTATTGTACGATACCCCTATAAAATAATAAATAAAGAAAGTTCTTCGGGGCAGGGTGACCGAAAGGAATTCCCTACCGGCGGTAAAGTCCGCGACCCGCTTTTTGCGGCTGATTTGGTGATCTGCATCGGCAGAAATTCCAAAACCGACAGTATAGTCTGGATGAGAGAAGATGAACATAACCTTACAGTAAGATCAAATATTGGTAAGAAAAAAAGAGTCCCGAACATGATTTCAGGACTCTTTTCTTTTTATGATCTTAGTTATTACGGCAAATGCACTCTCTTTTTGTATTTGCAAAAATTCTTATAACGATGAACTTTCGGAAAGAAGGATTTATGAGCAACACATCCACCAAAACACGTACACTGGTAGAAATCGGCATGCTTGGTGCAATTTCTGCCCTTCTGATGCTTTTTGAATTTCCGCTTCCTTTTATCGCACCTCCATTTTATGAGATCGATCTAAGTGAAGTTGCCGTTCTTGTCGGTGCTTTCGCCCTTGGTCCTGGTGCCGGTGCATTGATCGAACTGATCAAGATCCTGCTGAATCTTTTATTAAACGGAACCCAGACTGCTTTTGTAGGAGAGATCGGCAATTATATCATTGGCTGTTCTTTCATCCTTCCGGCTGCACTGATCTATAAACGGCACAAATCAAAACAAAATGCCATCATTGCCATGATCACCGGTACGATCTTCATGACCATTGCCGGATGTTTTATCAATGCCTATGTTCTTCTGCCGGCATACAGCACTGCTTTTGGTATGTCACTTGACGGAATCGTCCAGCTTGGTACTGCGGTCAACAAAAACATCCACGACGTGGTCACTTTCGCAGTACTTGCCGTGGCACCATTTAATCTGCTGAAAGGAATCGTCGTTTCTTTGATCACTGCATTGATCTACAAACATATCAGCCCGATCTTAAAGCAGCATCTTTAAAATTTTATAATTTCATGGTGAGCTGGATCCTTTTTTTCTCCAGATCTACACTCATGACCTTCACTTCTACGATATCTCCTACGCTGACAACCTCCAATGGATGTTTGACAAATTTTTTATCTGTCAGCTGGGAGATATGAACCAGTCCGTCCTGATGTACACCGATATCTACAAATACACCAAAATCGATCACATTTCGGACAGTTCCTTTGAGGATCATCCCCGGTTTTAGATCCTTCATTTCCAGAACATCACTTCGAAGAACCGGTTTCGGCATTTCATCTCGCGGGTCTCTTGCAGGTTTTTCCAATTCTTTCAAAATATCATCTAATGTAATCTCACCGATCCCAAGAATTTCTGCTAATCTTTTCCTGTCATGCACTTTTTTACAGATTCCTTTCAAGCCGCCGCTTGTAATGTCTGAATCTGTATATCCCAGTGTTGCGATCAATTTTTCTGCCGCTTCATAACTTTCCGGATGTACACTGGTAGCATCCAGTGGATTTTTTCCTTCCGTGATCCTCATAAATCCGGCACACTGTTCAAAGGCTTTCGGTCCAAGTTTCGGCACTTTCAAAAGTTCTCTTCGGTCTTTAAATCGTCCATTTGCTTCCCTGTATGCGACGATATTTTTCGCCTGTGTCTTGCTGACACCGGAAATATATTCCAAAAGAGAGGCTGATGCCGTATTGAGATCCACTCCGACTTTATTTACACAATCTTCCACTACCGCTGCCAGCGATTCATTCAGCTTTTTCTGATTCATATCATGCTGATATTGTCCGACTCCGATGGATTTCGGATCGATCTTTACCAATTCAGCAAGCGGATCCTGAAGACGGCGTGCGATCGATGCCGCACTTCTCTGTCCTACATCAAAGTTCGGAAATTCTTCTGTTGCAAGTTTGCTTGCTGAATAAACAGAAGCACCTGCTTCATTAACGATCACATATTGTACCGGTTTCTTTAATTCTTTTAAAAGATCTACAATGATCAGCTCCGATTCTCTCGATGCCGTTCCATTTCCTACCGAAATCAGTGTGATCTGATACTTGTCAATGAGTTTTTTCAGTATCTTTTTTGATTCTTCTACTTTGTTCTGTGGTGCTGTCGGATAGATCACCACCGTATCCAGTACCTTTCCTGTCGCATCTACCACTGCCAGCTTACATCCGGTACGAAATGCCGGATCCCATCCTAAGATCACCTGTCCTGCGATCGGCGGCTGCATCAGAAGCTGTTTTAAATTTTTTCCAAAAACATCAATCGCTCCGTCTTCTGCTTTTTCTGTCAGCTCACTGCGGATCTCACGCTCTATCGCCGGTCCGATCAGACGGCTGTAACTGTCCGCAATCACTTCCTTTAGAATCGGTGTTGTATATGGATTTTCTCTAACGATCACCTGTTTTTCCAGATAACGCAGAATATCCTCTGCAGGTGCTTCTACCTTTACGGTCAGCACTTTTTCATCTTCTCCACGATTCAATGCCAGAATACGGTGTCCTGCAATCTTTTTAACCGGTTCTTCAAAATCATAATACATTTCGTATACGGTTTTTGCCTCCGGATCTTTTGCATTAGAAATGATCTTTCCATGATCAGCTGTCATTTTTCTGATATGGATCCGGTACTGTGCCTCATCTGAAATCGTTTCTGCGATGATATCCATAGCTCCTGCGATGGCATCTTTTACATTTTCCACTCCTTTTTCTTCCGAAAGGTAAGATTCTGCCTCTGCTTCCAGAGAATTTTCCGTCATCTGAAGGGAAATGATATTGGCAAGCCCTTCCAGTCCCTTTTCCTTTGCGATCATGGCACGGGTTCTTCGTTTCGGGCGATACGGACGATACAGGTCATCTACGACCACCAGTGTTTCCGCCTCCTGAATCTGCTTTTTTAATTCTTCCGTCAATTTTCCCTGTTCTTCAATGGCAGCAAGTACCTGCTCTTTCTTTTCTTCCAGATTACGCAGATATTTCAGACGTTCGTCTAATGTACGAAGCTGTTCATCATTCAATGCACCGGTTGCTTCTTTACGATATCTGGAAATAAACGGAATCGTATTTCCGTCATCGATCAAAGAAACTGCCGCCTCTACCTGCCAGAGCTTTACACCAAGCTCTTCTGTTATTTTTTTATTAATATCCATATAACCTCCGTATCCGTAGGAACAAAAAAGTGTTTCGCACACTCCCACGCTCTAATTTATTGATATTACACAGTTTTTGTTCCGTGTGCAACTGTGCATTACTGCCCGTAGGGCTTTTATTTCATAGAAAAACCTAATACTTTTACACGTTAATGTACAATATTTTCCCTATGAAATGAAAAAGCGCCCTGTCCCGGACGCTTTTCATTTCTTTTTTCATATTTCATGGGATTTTCGCTGTTTGGGCAAACTCTTCCCATCTTATCTGTTCTTTGATTATTCTCCAAGTGCAAATGCATCATGAACTGCATTCATGGCAATTTCTGCTTTTCCTTCATCTACGATTACCGTAACACGGATTTCAGATGTGGAGATCATATTGATATTGATGCCTACATTGTAAAGTGCTTCGAACATTTTTGCTGCTACACCCGGATTTGACATCATACCTGCACCTACAATAGAAATCTTGCTGACTTTATCGTTTACCGTTACATCCTGCAATGTGATTCTTGCTTTCTGGGCACGGATAACTGCAACTGCATTTTCCGCTTCATCTCTTGCTACGGTAAATGTGATATCCTTTGTGCCGCCACGACCGATCGACTGTAAGATAACGTCTACGTTAATATTGGCTTTTGCCAGACAGTCAAATAATTTAAACGCGATACCCGGCTCATCCTTTAAGCCCATTACTGAAATTCTTGCTACTTTTCTATCTAAAGCAACTCCACTGATCAACATTCTTTCCACGGTTGTTTCCTCCTTTAATACAGTACCTTCTGATT
>CAZWLV010000051.1:0-9970 GCA_964634715.1 uncultured Lachnoclostridium sp.
GAGAGCGATTTGTAGCAGATGAATTTGTAGCGGCATGTGGTGATAGTGGAAAAGTATATAAATTTATATGTACAGCAGGTGGTGGTGTTAAAGGCGATTTGACAACTGCCGATGGTAAAATCAATTTAACAGATTCTACAACTCATCCTAGCTATTTTGGTTCTAATTGGAAATATTACGACAGTTATCATGCATGTAACGCTACACATGAAGCTTCCACATCAGATAGTTTTCTCAAAGGGCGTTTTTATCCTAACAATGGAAATGACAATCTCAGTGGTTCATACGAAGAAGTGTATATATGGTTTGAGCCTAAACTAAGTCCATCTGGAAAACCATATAATAACATACATGCAACTACAAATTTAAATATTGACTCTTGGGAAACCACAAAATCATAACCAAACTACTAAAAGAACCGCATTGCCGGTTCTTTTTCTACATACGGAGATTTTATTATGGAACTAATGAATGATGGAACTACAATTGAACAACAGATATTTGCCAAAGCAGGAGACAAGCGTCTACCACTCTATGGAATCCTGGAACTTTTACCACTGTGCAATCTGAACTGTGACATGTGTTATGTGCGTATGAGTAAACAGGAAATGGAGCAAGTTGGCAGACTCCGCTCTATTTCTGAGTGGCTTACGATTGCGGAGGATATGGCAAAAGCAGGCACATTGTTTGTGCTTCTAACCGGCGGAGAACCTTTATTATATCCAGAATTTCGAACACTTTATTTGCGACTCCTGGAACTAGGGATGATTGTAACAATTAACACCAATGGCACCCTGATTGATGAAGAATGGGCAGATTTCTTTGCCAAACATAAACCACGACGCATAAACATCACACTATATGGTGCAAGCAATAAAACTTATGAAAAACTTTGTCATTTCCCCGATGGTTTTGACAAGGCTACCACGGGGATTCGTTTTTTAATAGAGAGAAATGTTGATGTAAAAGTAAATGGCAGCCTTGCCAAGGGAAATGTAAATGACCACATGAAGATTATTGAAATCGGCGAGTCTTTGGGGGCTCCGGTACGAATCGACACTTATATGTATCCAACAACTCGCGAGCGTACACGTGCTTACAATTTTCAAGCTCGTTTAGATCCACAAACAGCAGCCAAGGCACGTGTAGAAGTGCTACGTCGAGAAATGGGCAAAGAACTATTTTCACAATATCGGTCATCAACCCTTAACAAAATATATCATGCCAATGGCGAATCTTCCACACAAGGACACATGAAATGCCGCGCTGGACAAAGTTCTTTTGTCATCAATTGGCAAGGATATATGCGCCCATGCGTTGTTTTAGAGCAACCAAGTATCCCTCTGGATACTCCCCCGTTCCCCGATGCCTGGAAGCAAGTAGTTCAGGACACTGCACAACTTTGCATCGCTAAGGAATGTAGCTGTTGCCGATACCGTGATGTGTGTAACACCTGCGTTGCTGCGGCTATTGCAGAAACCGGAAGTGCTGATGGCGTACCTACATATCTTTGCGAGTACACCAAAGCAACCATCCAATATCTTCAGACACAGAAATAAATCTATTTTTTCAAAACAGGACGTAGCCTTTTGGCATTTGGCTACGTCCTGTTTTGCATTTTGCCCTGTACCTTTTTACACCAATGCAGCGCCAAGTGCCTTGCAAGCTTCTGTTGCTTCCGCATCTGGTGCTCCATTGCAAATTACGGAATCGCACGCTAATTGGGCTCCGTTATTTTTGCAGGTTTCTTCCCAATTGCGCATCCATTCTCCGTCGCCCCATCCGTAAGAACCGAACAGTGCGATTTTCTTTCCTGAAAGTTTTACTTCGCATGTTTCAAACATTGGTGCAAATTCGCTTTCTTCCAACTCTTCTGCTCCCATAGATGGGCAACCAAATGCCACTGCATCATATGTTTCTACCATACTTCCGTTAAATTCTGTTGCTGTGTATTTTTCTGTTTCTGCGCCTGCTGCTTTTGCTCCTGCTTCTACTGCTGCCGCCATTTCTTCTGTATTTCCTGTTCCACTCCAATATACTACTGCAATTTTACTCATGATTTTTTCTACCTTTCTTCTAATTGTTTTTATGTTAACCAGCTACTGCGAGCCGATCAATCCCTTTTCCATTGGCGTATTGTTTTGAATACGCATCTGTACATTTTTTATATTTTTCAAATGTCTTTTGTGCTTCTTGTGCATCCCCATATACTTTCCAACAGCCTACACACTTGCAATCGCATGCTTTATTTTCGATGAATCCTCGTACGTCTTCTGGTGGATAACCGAGAAACAACCCGATTTCATGTGGAAATTCTTCGTATTCTTTGATTCGTTTCATCAATTGTACGATACAGCGTTCTGGTGTTTCCATTCCGTACCCACGTTCACACAGCAAACGACAGGCTGTCTCATCCTTCAGATCATTCGAAAGTTTTGATGGACGATACACGTAAATCAGCGCTCGTTTTTTCTGAAATTTTAATGGAAGCACTCGAAGCCCTCGTTCTACTAATATTTGATTCCATTTTCGGAGTGTAGCTCGAAGTTCTTCTTCATCTTCGCATCGACAGGAAAACATATTTCCTGTTTTCATTCCAGCTAATGTTGGTGCGCAATGTTTAATCATTAATTCTTCTGACATAGCATTACCCCTATACTGCATATTCCTCTAAAATATTTTTCAGTGCAGCCATGGAACTACTGTGGCTACGTGCAATTTTGGTGCTTTGTCCTTTCACTTCACTCAATGCACACTGCACCATTTTGTGGGACACAGTATTGGTAAATAAAACCAGCAGATCTGGTGAACCTATATTCTGCAATCCTCGCTTCATTTTTGAATATACTTTCGCCTTACATTTGTACTGGCTGCAAATGTCTTTGTACTGACGAGCCATACATTCGTTTCCTCCTACAATTACAATACTCATATCCGTTCTCCTTTCACTGTTAGTTGTAACTAACTATCAATTAAAAAATATAGGCCTGCCAGCCTTGTAATAAGGTTATTCTAACCAAAATAAGGAGCTTTATCCGCTCCAAAATGGCAAAATAAAGCTCCAAAAAGACATTCTAATATTATTTTTTATACAGATTTCGGTATTCTCCCGGAGCCATTCCTTTGATGGACCGGAATGCCGCCGCAAATTTGCTGGAGTTATCATAGCCATGTTCATTTGCAATTTCAATTACGGATTTATCCGTATATTCTAGCATATATGCTGCAGATTCCATTTTCTGTGCCTTGATATAGGCATAAAAAGATACTCCATAAACAGATTTCATAGCAGTTTTTATCGCAGTTGCTGACACATGAAATCTTGCTGCTGCCTGCTCCAACGTAATTTTCACTTCCATATTTTCTGTCAAATATCCTGCCACATGTTTGGCCAATTCCACCTGTGACACTGCAACTGAAGCATAGTTTATATCCGTCTCTTCTATGTCATATGCGCTCAAAAATAACATCAATTCCAATATCTTGATCTTTGAGTATGCCTGACGGATTGTTTCTGGTACTTCATACAATTCTGTAAATATATGTTCTACCGACGAGTGAGAACGTGCAATGAAATAGTTGTTCTTCCTGCAGAATTTTTCTTCAATCGCCTTTGGTTGCACCGCTACATCTTCTAAAAAGCAGGAAAGACACTTTGGTGCTTTTTTCACATCAATTCGTACAGAGATTCCATGATAATGACGCAGTGGAAAATAAAATGTATCCGACAAAGCATTTGCTTTCGCAATTAGCAGATCACCTGGTGAGATATAGCAAAAATCCTTCCCAATATTACATTCCATGCGCCCTTCGCGACAATGGAAGATTTCAAAAATATCTGCTGCCTCTGCCTCATCCATTTTCTTGCGTGTTCCAACTTGTGTATGCGAATTGTTATAAATAATGGAGATTCCTGAAAATACGGCGTATTCTGTCGCGTGATATCTATCTAGAATCTCTCTTTCTATGATTTCATTCTTTTCACCCATTTTTCCATCATCCAACTTTCTATACGTAACTGCCGTCCCAGATCTATCACACTAAAATCACATCGGTCTGCTCTTTTATTTTCTCGATTTCTCTCCGTGTCTCCTCATTCACAGTTTCATTTGTAATCACTGCATCCACTTCTTCCCAGCTGCAGTACTGAAAAAGCCCAGTGCTTTCGAATTTTGTATGATCAGACAGCACAACAAACTGATTACAACACGCTAAAACTGCCTGCTTTAATTCACATTCTTCGTATGATGCTGTCGATGGACCATTCATATCTTTCAATCCATCTGTCCCAAGAAATGCCACATCAATGTGAATGCTTTGAAGTGCCTGCATTGCCCATGCACCTACAATTCCTTTACTGCTGCCACGCACTCTTCCGCCAAGTGCAAATACTTCATTTTCAGAATCCGATAATACATTTAATGCAAGGATGGAATTTGTAAATATTGTCAAATCCTTTCTTAAAGTCAGTTGTTTCGCCAACGCATAATTCGTGCTCCCTGCATCCAATAATACAACACCTTTTTCAGGAATCATTTCTAGCGCTTTGCTTGCAATCGCAGTTTTCACATCCATGTATTCCAGTTCTTTCAATGCTACCGGACGTTCCACAAGTTCTGTTGCTGCCACTGCTCCACCATAACTTTTCTGAGCAATTCCCTGATTTTCTAAATAAATTAAATCTTTTCTAATTGTTTCTGTGGATACTGCAAATTTTTTTGCCAGTTCACTCGCCTTAATATTCCCATCTCTCACTAATAACTGTGCAATTTCATTTCTTCTTTCGGCTGTTAATCGCTTTTTCATAACTCATCTACTCCTCTATCCACGCTTAGTTATTATCATATCACGATTCGCACTTTGTGCTTGACGATTTCTTCGAAATCTATCCTAATCGTCATTCGCCGCTCGCTAGGCACAAGCTATGCTTGCTCCCTCTCGCTAACGCTCATTATATCACATCCAGCTTAAAAGACAAGAAAAAACCTACTTACACAAGCAGATAGCAATCAATCGCAATATTTTAACTATCATTTCGCAACAATTCACAACTTTTGTATCTTGACAACAAGCTTTCGCAACTTTATACTTGTTTTTAGTTGGAACCCTATGACAATTTTGAAGTTAAGGAGGACTTATGAATACTAAACTACAACTTGCATTAGATGACATTTCCATGTACAATGCAATCAATTTAATTTCACAGATTCAAGAACAGATTGATATCATTGAAGTTGGTACACCATTTTTAATGGAGCACGGGATCCATTCCATCCAGACATTAAAAAAATCATTTCCAGAATTAGATATTCTATGTGATACTAAGATTATGGATGCTGGTGGTTATGAAGCCAAACTCGCCTTTCAAGCTGGCGCCGATTACGTAACCGTTCTTGGTGTCACGGATGACCTGACAATTCGGGATGTTGTTTCCGTCGCACATGAATTTGGAGGTAAAGTCGTAGTAGACATGATTTGTGTCTCTGATTTTGAAGCACGTGTTCAAACTTTGGAAAAACTTAACGTAGATATCATTACTGTCCACACAGGCGTGGATCAACAAGCAGCAGGGCGTACCCCTTTGGACGATTTAAAAGAATTAAAAAAATATGTCGCGAACACTGAACTTGCTGTTGCTGGCGGAATAAATGCTGATACTATACACGATTATCTCTCTTTTAACCCGGAAATCATTATCGTCGGTGGCGGAATTGTTCACGCTCCCAACCCGGTCGATGCTTGCATGAAATTAGCACAGAAGATTCAAGCACACAGCGATGAGAGAGGAGCACAGTCATGAGTGTTAAGACAAATACTGCGAATATTTTATCCGAATTGACTTCCTTTCTTCAATATTTAGACGAAGAACCATTTACTTCGCTTCTTCCACTCCTTATGAATGCAAATCATATTTTCACTGCTGGTGCTGGTCGAAGTGGGGTCGCGATTCGTGCGTTCTCCAACCGACTGATGCATCTGGGATTTTCTGTCAGTGTCGTTGGTGAAATGTCCGCACCTCATACACATGACAATGATTTATTACTCATAGGTTCTGGTTCTGGGGAAACAGAAAGTCTCATTGCATTAGCAAAAAAAGCCAAAAAAAATGGGGTAAAACTTGCACTTTTCACCATGGATTCTACTTCTACCATTGCACAACTTGCAGATATCGTCCTTATTCTTCCAGGCGTATCTCCAAAGCTTCGATGTAATGGACAGAATCTCACTTCTATTCAACCTATGGGATCTGCATTTGAACAATTACTTTTTCTGACTTTTGATGGAATCATTCTTGAGCTTATGGAGAAAATGCATGAAACAAGTGATACGATGTTTAAGCGTCACGCAAACCTTGAATAATGTACATATTTTTTAGGAGGATTAATAATATGAAAGCTGCTATTTATCTTGGAAAGGAAACAATCGAAACACAGGAACTCTCAATCCCTGATGTTAAAGACCATGAAATTCTTGTCAAAGTTAAGGCCAGTGGTATCTGCGGAACGGATGTACATATCTTTTATGGCCAGCCAGGTGCAACTCAGCCAAATGTGCCTGTCATCCTTGGACATGAGTTTGCTGGTGAAGTAGTAACATGTGGTGCTTTGGTTTCTCGCGTAAAGGTAGGTGACAAGGTAACCATTGACCCGAATATGTTCTGTGGAAATTGTGAATATTGTCTGAATGGGCAAAAACATTTCTGTCCATCCATGAGTGCAATTGGTGTAAATCAAGACGGAGGATTCGAAGAATATTGTGCAGTTCCTGAATCACAGGCAATTGTTCTTGACTCAGATGTAGATTATGAAGAAGCTGCCATGGCAGAACCTGTTGCATGCTGCCTTCACGGAATTGATAATATTGAGATCCATGCCGGAGACACAGTATGTGTCATTGGAGGCGGTGCAATTGGGCAGATCATGGTGCAACTTGCCAAGTTAAGCGGTGCATCCAAAGTAATTGTCAGCGAACCTGTTGCAATGCGCAGAGAGCTTGCGCTTTCCCTTGGTGCTGACGCTGTTATAGATCCACTTGCCGGTGATTTAAAAGAACAAATGAAAGAACAACTCGGAAAAGATTATACAGATGTTGTCATCGAATGTGTCGGAAAACCAATTGCAGTATCTCAGGCAATCTATGTATCAGGCAAAGGAAGTCGTGTCTTACTATTTAGTCTGCCACAGCCTGGCGATAACTTCCCTCTTCCTCTGGATGATGTATTCCGTAAAGAGCTTACCATTAAAGGTTCTTTTGTGAATCCGGATACCCAATATCGGGCAGCTCGCTTAATCAGTTCTAAGCAGTTAAATTTAAAACCACTTATCACTCACCGATACAAGATTGAAGAATTGGAACAGGCAATTAAAAAACAAATGGAAAATGACTCTGTAAAAGTCATGGTGCTCCCATAACTTCAATTGCCCGATGCATTTTTCTCGCACCGGGCAATTTTTATCTTATCCTATAACTTTTCATCTCATAAATCCGTCCGCTCAGCTGGCTTGCTTCAACCGCCACCAGCTGTTTTTCACATCCTGGATAATATCTCATTGAAAATACAACTTCCCCATCATTCAAGTAGATTTCCACCGCTGTCGTATCCACAAGAAAGCGAAGCTTTTTCAGCTCCCCACTCGGAAGTATTGCATTTCTCACGTCACGTCCGGCTCCTGCTTCTTCAGAAATCCGCACACTCACCTTATCTTTTCGGCACTCCAAAAACAGGCTGTTCCCCAGATTCACATGCGCACCATCTCCTGTTACTTCCAGTTCCATATCATATGGTCCTATTACTTTCACACTTGAATGTTCCAAATCAAGCTCCCTCACTGCTCCGCGAAGTTGTTCGATTTCTTTTACTGGATATTGATAAATCCTACCATGCTTCCATGTAAGTTCTCTTGGCACGGTCAGACAATGCTGCCACCCTTCTGTTTCGGCAGTCGGATTGCAATATTCACTTTCGGAATCAGGCATTCCCATCCATCCGATGAGTATTCTTCTTCCCAATCCATCTTCGAATGTCTGCGGTGCATAGAAGTCAAATCCCATATCCCATTCACGAAACTGTTCTTCCTGCGGATTTTCATCCTGAAGAACAAAATACCCTGATTGATATACATTTTGAAATTTCCACGTGTCTCTTTTCAACCCCTGCGGAGATACGGACAAAATCTTCCCTCCTGATATTTCAAATAAATCCGGGCATTCCCACATATAACCAAATGATTCTTCTGTTGTTATTTCACCTTCATATTCCCACGTTTCTAAATCTGCAGAACTATAAAGCAACACTGCTCCTTGATGATTCTGTTTTCGAGCTCCAAGAATCATTTTATACCCGTCTTTCTCTTTCCAAACTTTTGGGTCACGGATGTGACAGGTATATTCTTCTGGATAATCAGCACAATGAATTGCTAATTTCTTTTGTTCAAAGTGAATCCCATCCTCACTTACTACATGGAGTGTACTGGACTCTCTTCCATTATGGATGTAATCATACGCTCCATCCAATTTCACATTTCCGGTAAAAAAGAGATGCAGCTTTCCATCTTTTTCAATTGCCGAACCTGAATATACCCCATGACAATCATAGATGGTGTCCGGGTAAAGGGCTGTCCCCTCATACTTCCACTCTAACATATCCTGGCTAGAATAATGTCCCCAGAACTTCAATCCTCCACGCACTTCAAACGGTGCATATTGGAAGAACACATGATATTTCCCTTGAAAATAACACAATCCATTGGGGTCATTCATCCACCCTACTGGTGGCATCAAATGGTGTGTAAGTCTCTGTTTTTGTTCTTTGACTTTCTTCGAACTTTCTGCTTCTTCCTGTGCAACCTGCTTTGCAAATGCTTTTGTTAATACATTCATTACTCGGCCTCCAGCACAATCTTATCATTATCCACAATTCCTAGATTTTTCTCGGAAATTTTCCCAAAATCGTCAGGGTTTGTCACAATCATCGGAGTCGTAAGATCATATCCACATGCCACAATCTTTTCCATATCAAATGTCAAAAGTGTCTGTCCTTTCTTCACCTGCTGCCCATCACTCACATGTGCTTCATAATATTTTCCCTGTAATTCTACCGTATTAATTCCCACATGGATCAAAAGTTCTGCGCCCCAAGTCGTTTCCAATCCAATGGCATGTTTTGTATCATATACCATAGATACAGTTGCATCACAAGGTGCTTTCACTTCTCCTTTATCTGGTACAATGGCAATTCCCTTTCCAAGCACTTCCGAAGCAAATATTTCATCCTTCACTTCCGCAAGTGGAATGGCTGTTCCAGAAAGTGGACTGTAAAAACTCTGCTCATTTTCTTCACTCTGCTTAACTTCTGCCACTTCTAGTTTTTCCGACTGTTCCATACAAGTTTCTTCTTTATATCCAAACATCCAGGTCAATACAAACGCTACTCCAAACGCAATCGCAAACATCAAGATATACGTAACTGGATGATTCAAACACAACAAGATTCCAAAAATTCCAGTTACACCAGTTCCTGTCGCTCCAAGTCCTGTCACGGATGCAAATAATGCTCCACATGCACCGCCCAGGCATGCCATTACAAATGGTCTTCCAAAACGGATATTTACACCAAAAATTGCCGGTTCTGTAATCCCCATACATGCACTCAATGCTGATGGTACTGCCATCGATTTTATCTTTGGATTCTTCGTCTTTAATCCTACTGCCAAAGCTGCTCCACCCTGTGCTACATTCGCTGCAGATGCAAGTGGCAGCCAATACGTAAATCCAAACTTTGCAATCTGTCCCAAATCAATAATCGTATACATATGATGGATTCCCGCAACTACTGTTGGTGCATAGAACGCACCCATCACAAAGCTTCCGAGACCAAATGGAAGCGCGATCAACCACTGTACTCCGTCAAGAACCGCATTCTCCACTGTCACAAATACTGGTCCAATGATAGACAATGTCAGATAACCCG
>CAZWLV010000052.1:0-9878 GCA_964634715.1 uncultured Lachnoclostridium sp.
GGCAGATGTTGGTGCCTGTAGAAATTTAGTTGCGAAAAATCATATATTTCTGCAAAAAACAGGGAACCTGAAGGTTCCCTGTACAAACTTTATCTCTTATTCTTCGGAAGCTTCTGCCATAGCAGCTTCGTATTTTTCTAAGATCAGCTTCTGGATCATTTCTCTTGTGGAAGAATTGATCGGATGGGCAATGTCCCTGTACTCCCCATCAGATGCTTTTCTGCTCGGCATTGCGATAAACAATCCTTTTTCTCCCTCGATCACCTTGATATCATGTACTACAAATTCATCATCAAGCGTAATGGATACCACCGCTTTTAACTTTCCCTCTTTTGCTACAACCTTGCGTACCCTTACATCTGTAATCTGCATACCTTATCTCCTTTGCCCAAACTAAATGTTATATCTTTCGTCGCTTTCTACAACGACTTTGATACCATTCTCTCCTTTATGAACCGTATTTGCACGGATCGTTGTATTACTTTCCACTACACAATTTTCGATGTATGTATTATCCCCCAAATATACATCGTTCATGATCACGGAATTTTTTACAACACAATTATTTCCTACAAAGACTTTCTTAAATAACAGCGAATTTTCCACAGTACCATTCACGATCGAACCGCTTCCAACCAGTGCATTGCTTACATTTGAACCCGGATTATATTTTGCCGGCGGCAGATCCTGTACTTTAGAATAGATTTCCGGATAGTCATGAAGAAAATGTTTTCTCACGTCCGGTTTCAAAAAGTCCATGTTCGCTTCATAATAAGATTCTACCGATGCAATGTTGTTCCAGTAAGAATCCATCTGATAACCATAGATCTTCTTTACATTTTTATAACGGATCAAAATATCTGTCACGAAATTATAACGTTCTTCTAATGCACTCTTTTCCAAAAGTTCGATCAGCTGTCTTCTGCGGATTACATAAATACCACAGGAAATCGTTCTGGAATCGGTAGCCATCGGTTTTTCTTCCATATTGGTAATGCGGCCGTCTTCGTCTAATGTTACCACTCCAAAACGGCTGATATCACGATCGTCTGTAATCTCCTTACATACCACTGTAATATCTGCTTTTTTCTCTATATGATATTCCAGTACTTTGTTATAGTCCATTTTATAAATGCCGTCTCCTGATGCAATGACTACATACGGTTCATGACATTCTTTTAACCAGTCCAGATTCTGGTAAATGGCATCTGCGGTTCCGCGATACCAAGAACTATTCTCTGTCGTGATGGTCGGTGCAAATACATACAGACCACCCTGCTTTCTTCCGAAATCCCACCATTTTGCAGAGCTTAAATGCTCATTTAATGAACGGGAATTATACTGTGTCAGAACTGCTACCCTGTTGATCTTGGAATTTGACATATTACTCAATGCAAAATCAATGCTTCGATAGCTTCCTGCAAACGGCATCGCTGCCACTGCTCTTTTATTGGAAAGCTCTCTCATTCTGTGGCTGTTGCCGCCCGCTAAAATAATACCGACTGCTCTCATACTCTGTCACCTGCCTTAATAATGGATTTTCCGCTTTCCAGCACACCATCAGGATAATCTTCCGGTGTTGTATTACCTGAAATCGCTGTGTTTTTACCAATCTTTACATTTGGCGGAATATAAGAATCCTCACCGATCGTTACCAGACCAAAGGAATAGATCTTCGGCTGGATCTGGTTCGGGATATCTTCCCCGATTCCCATGACAACGCCATCGCTGACTTCTACATCTTCTGCGATGATCGCTTTATCGATCACGGCACCTTTTCCGATGACCGTACCTTTCATAATGATAGAATCTCTGACAACGGCACCTTCTTCAATGATAACACCAGAACCGATGATCGATCCGGAAACCTCGCCGCAGATCGTTGATCCTCCGCTGATCAGGCTTCGTGTCACCTTTGCATCTGCGGAAATGTATTCCGGTGCAATGGCATCACTCTTTGTATAGATCTTCCAGAATTCTTCATAAAGATTAAATTCCGGAATGATATCGATCAGTTCCATATTTGCTTCCCAATAAGAACCAAGCGTTCCTACATCTTTCCAGTAACCATTAAATTCATAGGCATACATGGAATTTCCATTATCAAAGCAGTATGGAATGATATGTTTCCCGAAGTCACAGCCCGGCTGCTCTCTTTTATCGATCAAAGCCTGACGAAGTACCGGCCAGCTAAAGATATAGATTCCCATAGAAGCCAGATTACTTCTTGGATTTTCCGGTTTTTCTTCAAACTCTGTGATCTGTCCCTTATCATCTGTAATTACAATCCCAAAACGGCTCGCTTCTTCCAACGGTACCGGCATGGCAGCAATCGTTACATCCGCTCCGTTTTCTTTGTGATACTCCAGCATCAGTTCATAATCCATCTTATAAATATGATCTCCTGAAAGGATCAGAACATAATCCGGATGATAGGTATCAATATAATCAATATTTTGATAAATGGCATTGGCCGTACCGGTATACCATTCGCTGTTTGTACTTTTTTCATATGGTGGGAGAATCGTCACTCCGCCATTGTTTCTATCCAGATCCCAAGGCATTCCGATCCCGATGTGGGTATTCAGTCTCAATGGCTGATATTGTGTCAGAACACCTACCGTATCAATCCCTGAATTGATACAGTTACTCAGCGGAAAATCGATGATACGATATTTCGCACCGAAAGAAACAGCAGGTTTTGCCACCTTTGCAGTCAATACTCCAAGACGGCTTCCCTGTCCTCCTGCCAGAAGCATTGCAATCATTTCTTTTTTAATCACGCTATCACCTCTCCAGTTATACTTAGAAATTTGTAACGGCTTCCTGTACCGTAAGTTTTATAACTTATTATAGCACACTTTTTTGCAATGTGAATAAGATTTCTTATCTTTTCCTTTATTTTTTTAGCATTTTTACCAATCCCCCTCTTTCCATTTACAAAGTCTTCCTAAAATATCCTTTATTGAAAATAAGAAATGTTCAGAGTATAATGATTGCGTAGAATTCCTATACGAGAGGTGACGATCATGTATCAAATAGATTTTAAAAAACCGGAACATATTCATTTTATCGGCATCGGCGGCATCAGCATGAGCGGTCTTGCTGAAATCCTTTTAGGTGCAGGCTTTTCTGTTTCAGGCTCTGATTCCAGACCTTCCGATCTGACTGCCCATCTTGAAAAAAATGGAGCAAAGATCTTTTACGGCCAGTGTGCTGAAAACATTTCCGAAACTTACGACTGTGTCGTATATACCGCTGCCATCCATCCGGATAATCCGGAATTTGCCCGCTGTATGGAACTCCATCTTCCGATGCTTACAAGAGCAGAGCTTTTAGGACAGATCATGAAAAACTATGAAACTGCCATCGCCGTTTCCGGAACACATGGAAAAACTACGACCACTTCCATGCTTTCCTCTGTGCTTTTGGCAGCTGATACCGATCCTACGATCTCAGTAGGCGGCATCTTAGAAGCGATCGGCGGAAATATCCGCGTCGGAAAATCCGAAACATTTATTACGGAAGCATGTGAATATACGAACAGTTTCCTTTCCTTTTATCCGACATTAAGTATCATATTAAATATAGAAGAAGATCATATGGATTTCTTTAAAGATCTCGACGATATCATGCATTCTTTCCGTCTCTTTGCAAAAAGACTTCCTGAAAACGGAACGCTCATCATCAACAAAGAGATCAAAGATCATGAAAAGATCATTGAAGGACTTTCCTGCAGCGTTCTTACTTACGGAATGGATCCGTCATGCAGCTGCTATGCAAAAAATGTACATTTCAACGAAAAAGGATTTGGCGAATTTGACGCTGTATACAATGGCGAGGAACTTGGTCATATGGTCTTAAGTGTTCCGGGAGAACATAACGTCTCCAATGCACTGTCTGTGATCGCAGCCGCAAAGACACTTGGAATCTCCAATGAACAGATCCGTGCCGGACTGAACGGCTTTACCGGAACCAACCGCCGTTTCCAGTACAAAGGTACCTTAAACGGTGTCACGATCATTGATGATTATGCACATCATCCAACAGAAATCCACGCAACACTGGAAGCTGCCAAAAATTATCCACACCGGGAATTATGGTGCGTATTCCAGCCGCATACTTATACACGTACAAAAGCATTTTTCCACGAATTTGCCGAAAGTCTCTCAAAAGCAGATCACGTAGTACTTGCAGACATCTATGCAGCCCGTGAAACGGACACTTTGGGAATGAGTTCTGAACTTTTACAGAAAGAAATTACAAAATACGGCACCGACTGCCACTATTTTTCAACTTTCGACCAAATTCAGGAATTCTTAAAATCACACTGTATCCACGGTGATCTGTTGATAACTATGGGAGCCGGAGACGTTGTAAACATTGGGGAAAACCTGTTAAACGAATAGTTATCCACATTATCCACATTTCAAGGGGGATAATTATCCCTGTTGATATGTGGATAATTTTGTGGAAATCGTGGAACAAGTTGGGATTCCAAAGCTTTTTTGAATGTGCTATAATTTCAATGCAAAAGTTGGGGGTGATGCATTATGGCAGAATTTAAGATCCAAAACTACGGTTATCAGTCTGTAACGGCTGTATCCGATGATTTTATTGAAAACTACATGCCTTTGGCGAATGGTGATTATGTAAAGATCTATCTTTACCTGCTTTATTGCGTCAAAAGCGACAAGATCCTTTCCGTTCCTGCACTGGCTGACCTGTTTCAGTGTACAGAAAACGACATCAAACGGGCATTAAAATACTGGGCCGGAAAACAGCTCTTATTAATAGAAGAAAATGCTGAGCAGGAAATCGTGGCACTTGCCTTAACTAACGGAAATCCGCCGTCGGCTCCTGCTGCAAGAAACTTAAGTAAAGATACTTTATCAACTTTAAATTCCGGACTCTTTGAGGAACCCGCTCCTGCGGAAACACCGGTCGAAGAAGCCGTACCGGAAAAACACAGCTACTCTGCTGCGGAAACAAAGAAATTCAAAGAACAGGCTGAGATCAAACAGCTTCTTTTTGTGTGCGAACAATACATCGGAAAACAGCTGACCCGCACGGATCTGGAAACGATCCTTTATTTTTACGACCAGCTGCATTTTTCTACCGACCTGATCGAATATCTGGTTGAATACAGCGTTTCCAGAAACAAACGCAGTCTTCGCTATATGGAGGCTGTCGCTTTAGAATGGCACAAAAAAGGGATCAAAACAGCAGAAGAAGCCAAACAGGATTCCAAGCCTTATGCAAAAGAATGCTATCTTGTATTAAAAGCTCTTGGGATCAACAATCACGATCCGCTGCCTTCCGAGATCAGCTACGTCAACCGCTGGATGAAGGAATACTGCTTTACCATCGATATCATTCTGGAAGCATGCAGCCGTACCATCATGCAGATCCATGCACCAAAATTTGAATATGTAGACGGCATTTTAAAAGCATGGCTGCAGGCAGGGGTTCATCACCTTTCTGATGTGGACAAGCTGACTGCTGAACACCGTAACCGCTCAGCGGCAAAAACGCAGCCGAAGAATGACAAACCGTTTACAACCCGTTTTCATAATTTTGAGCAGCACGAATACAACTTTGAAGAACTGGAGCAAAAGCTCTTTGTAAATCTGAAACCATAACAGGAGGAACATGCCTTGAATCTATCTGCATCACATTACGATTCCATCATGCGTGAATATGACGATCAGCGTCTGAAAAATATGCACGAATTAAACGAACGCACGTTAGAGGTTTATGACAAATTTCCCCTGATCCGGCAGATCGATGAACAGATCTCTGAACTTGCTGAAAGATTTGCTTCCGGCTTTACCCAGAAGAAAGCCATGTCCTTTAAGGAATACCGCAAAGAACTTGATGATCTTCGCATGGAAAAAGAAGCACTGATGAAATGTTATCATATCAGTCCGGAAACCTTAAAAATGCAGTACCGATGCCCGGACTGTCAGGATACCGGCTATATCGGCAGTGAAAAATGCCACTGTTTCCGTCAGAGGATCATTGATGAGATGTATCAGCAGTCTAATCTGCGGGAAATCTTAAAAGTAGAGAATTTTTCTACCCTTTCTTACAAATATTATGATACAGAAAATCTCGAACAAATGAAGGCAACTGTCGAAACATGCAAAAAATTTGCAGAAAATTTTGACAAAAGCTTTGAAAATATATTACTATGTGGTACTGTAGGTATTGGAAAAACTTTTCTTTCCAATTGTATTGCAAAAGAAATCTTAGATCAGGGGCACAGTGTTTTATATCTGTCTGCTTTCCAGCTCTTTGATCTGATGGCAAAAAACTCTTTTTCCGGCAATGCTCAAAAAGAGGAATCCATCGTAAAGCAGTACCCGCACATCTTTGACAGTGACCTGCTGATCATTGACGATCTTGGCACTGAATTAGTAAATAGTTTTACCGTGACAGGTTTTTTCCTTGTGATCAATGAGCGGATCCTACGAAAGAAATCTACTTTGATCTCAACCAATCTGTCACCTGAAGAAATATTAACCACTTACACAGACAGAACGGCTTCCCGCATCATTTCCAATTATACGATGCTGAAACTTTCCGGAAGCGATATCCGTCTGAAAAAGAAATTAGGAGGATTTTAGAATGACACAGCGCAGTCTTCGAACAATTGAAACAATTCCGGTGGGACCTTTAGGAATCATCCCATTAAAGAGTTGTGCAGAAATCGGAAAAAAGGTAGATGATTATCTCGTTTCATGGAGACATGAAAATGACTCCGAACACAAATCCAACATCGTATTTTCCGGTTATGAAAAGGATTCTTACATTATTAATGCTTCCGTACCACGTTTTGGTTCAGGAGAAGCAAAAGCAATCATTAATGAATCCGTTCGTGGACAGGATGTATACCTGATCGTAGATGTATGTAACCACAGCCTGACTTATTCTTTATGCGGACAGGAAAATCATATGTCTCCTGACGATCACTATCAGGATTTAAAACGTATCATTGCCGCTATCGCAGGAAAAGCAAGAAGAATCAACGTGATCATGCCGTTCTTATATGAAAGCAGACAGCATAAACGTTCTTCCAGAGAATCTTTAGACTGTGCTTTAGCACTTCAGGAACTTGTAAACATGGGAGTTGACAACATCCTTACGTTCGATGCACATGACCCTCGTGTACAGAATGCGATCCCGTTAAACGGTTTCGAAACAGTAACACCGGTTTACCAGCTGATCAAAGGTCTGTTAAACAGTGTTGACGATATCAAATTAGACAGCGATCACCTGATGGTCATCAGCCCTGATGAAGGTGCTACCGGACGTGCTATCTATCTTGCCAGCGTTTTAGGTGTTGATATGGGTATGTTCTACAAACGCCGTGATTATACAAAGATCGTAAACGGTAAAAACCCGATCGTTGCACACGAATTCTTAGGTTCTGACTTAAACGGAAAAGATGCCATCATCATTGATGATATGATCGCTTCCGGTGACAGTATGTTAGATGTTGCAAAACAGTTAAAATCCCGTGGTGCAGGAAGAATCTTCGTATTCTCTACTTTCGGTCTTTTCACAAGCGGACTTTCAAGATTTGATGAAGCATATGAAAGCGGACTGATCTCTAAAATCTGCACAACCAATACTGTTTACCAGTCTCCGGAACTCTTATCCAGAGAATACTATGTAAGCTGTGACATGAGCAAATACATCGCTCTCCTGATCGATACGTTAAACCATGATGGATCTATCAGCGAACTGCTTGAACCATACGAAAGAATCAACACTTTTGTAGAAAAATATAAAGCAAAACAGGAAAATAAATAAGTTTTGTAATACAAAAATCCCAACGGATCAGCTGTGAAAACAGCAATGCCGTTGGGATTTTTATTTACGCGAGCATCGATGAAACTACTGTGTCTGCACAAGTATTTTCAGACGATGCTTTTCTTTTTCACTTCAGGCTAAACTTTAAATCTGTAGCCGACACCCCAGATCGTTTCGATATACTGTGGTTTGGAAGTATCATATTCAATCTTTTCACGGATCTTTTTGATATGCACGGTAACTGTTGCAATATCTCCGATAGATTCCATATCCCAGATCTCTTTGAACAGCTCTTCTTTTGTATAAACATGATTCGGATTCTGTGCAAGGAATGTTAAAAGATCAAATTCTTTTGATGTAAAGTTTGTTTCTTCTCCATTGACCCATACACGTCTTGCTGTTTTGTCGATCTTAATTCCACGGATCTCGATCACATCGTTATTTGGTGCACCGCTGCTGATCAGTCTTTCATATCTTGCCAGATGAGCTTTTACACGAGCCACCATTTCACTTGGACTAAACGGCTTGGTCATATAATCATCAGCTCCCATGCCAAGTCCTCTGATCTTATCAATATCATCTTTTTTGGCAGATACGATGATCACCGGTGTGTTCTTCGTTTCACGGATCCTGCGGCAGATCTCAAAACCATCTACCCCCGGAAGCATCAGATCTAAAATGATCAGATCAAAATCTTCTTTTAATGCACGGGAAAGTCCGATATCTCCCTGATGCTCTACTTCCACTTCAAAACCGCTAAGCTCCAGATAATCTTTTTCCAGATCCGCGATCGCTACTTCATCTTCTACTATTAAAATTTTACTCATTTGCCGGAACCTCCTGATATTTTCTAAGCACAAAAAACATTGCCGTTCCCATGCCTTCTTTGCTGTTTGCCCAGATCTTTCCGCCATGATCTTCCATGATCTTCTTTACGATGGAAAGTCCGATACCGCTTCCGCCCTTGGAAGAGTTTCTGGATGCATCTGTCCGATAAAAACGATCAAAGATATACGGAAGATCCTTTGCTGCAATCCCTTTACCGTTATCCTCAATCTCCACCTGAACGAAATCTCCTACATCCGTAACGACCATTCGAAGTTTGACCGGTGTTTTATCTGCATATTTTTTTGAATTTCCGATGATATTATTGATCACACGCTTTAACTGCTCTGCATCTGCAATGATCTGAACATCATCATCAACATAATTATTATAAGAAAAATCGATGTGTTCTTCTTCCATTTCCCTGCCAAGCTCTTCCGCACAGTCATCAAAGTAATCTACCACTCCGATCCTTCCAAAGTTATACGGGATCTTATTGGTATCGATCTTTGAATAAAATGTCAGCTCATTGATCAGGTTGTCCATATCGATCGCCTTGCTGTAAATTGTCCGAAGATATTTTTCCTGTTTTTCCGGTGTATCAGCCACTCCGTCTAAAAGTCCTTCCACATAACCTTTGATCGTCGTGATCGGCGTTTTCAGATCATGGGAAATGTTGCTGATCAATTCTTTATTCTGCGTATCCGAAGATATTTTTTCTTCTGCATTTGCTTTCAGCCGCAGACGCATCTCCTCAAAATCTTCACAAAGTTCACCAATCTCATCTTTGTTATGAACTTCCACCTTAAAATCAAGATTTCCGTTCTTGATATTCTGGGTAGCCAGTTTCAGCATTCCGATCGGCGTTATGATACTTCGGTAGATCCATATTACAAGACAGATCACGATCACCGGAACGACCACGCAGATCAGCAGTGTCAGATCTGAAATATATTCCCTTACCTGCATTGCAAATGCCTTTCCTGCATGTGCAACTTCCGCAACCGTTGCATTCTGCAGCTGAAGTTCATAAAGCTCATCCATATGATATCTGGTAAATGTGATCACGCCTGTGCTGAGCAGAAGCATCGGAATTCCTATGATCAGAAAAAATGCAAGAAATAATTTTGACTTTAATTTCATAAGTATCATCTCCATATTTTCATTTATTATAGCACAGGAAAATTCACTCTACACATAAATAATTCATAACTTTCTAAACTTTTTGTAAATCT
>CAZWLV010000053.1:0-9697 GCA_964634715.1 uncultured Lachnoclostridium sp.
TATTTTTTAATAAAAACAGTAGGAGAACGCAAAATGAACAACGTAAAGATCATCTTTTTTGATATTGATGGGACTCTGATCGATATGGAGTCTAAAAAGATCACGAAAAAAATGCTGGAAACTCTGCATCGTCTGCAGGAAAAAGGAATTAAGATCTGTCTGGCAACAGGCCGTGCACCGGCAACACTTCCGGTATTTGAAGATATCCGCTTTGATGCCTATCTGACATTTAACGGTTCTTTGTGCTATACCGAAAATGAAACGATCTTCAGCAATCCGATCTCACAGAAGGATTTGCAGCAGCTTCTTCGGAATGCTGGAAAGATGGGCAGAGCAGTTTCGATCGCTACAAAAGAACGGATTGCATCGAATGGATTTGAGAAAGATCTGGCAACCTATTTTGAATTTGCACATATCGAACTGGTAGTATCACCGGATTTTGATCAGGTAGCGAAAGAAGAGATTTATCAGGTAATGCTCGGATGCCGGAAAGAAGAATATGATCTGATCTTATCGGAAGTAGACAATGCCAAGATCGCAGCATGGTGGGATCGTGCCGTGGATATCATTCCGGCAGATGGCGGGAAAGGTGTCGGAATCCAGAAAATGCTCGATTATTTCGGGATTAAAAAAGAAGATGCTTTAGCTTTTGGAGATGGAAATAATGATATCGAGATGTTTCAGGCAGTGGGAACAGGTGTAGCGATGGAAAATGCTTCAGAAGCGTTGAAAGCTGTTTCAGATGAAATCTGTCCTCATGTCAGAGAAGATGGGATTTATCAGTACTGCACAGCACATCATCTGATCTGATCATATACAATTCCCCATTTTTTAGATTGTGCCGTTTAGACAGATATGGTAGAATAAAAATCGTGGGTTCTGGGAATACTAAAGAACTTCCAAAGACTGTTCAACAGCAAAAAAGGACAGAATCGTAGGAAAAAAATGGGGAAGGATACGATTATGGAAAAAAAACTAAGAAAAAATATCAAAGATCTGCTTATCATTACAGTCGGATCATTTTTTTATGCGATCGGGATCAGCTTGTTTCTGGATCCGAATCAGCTGGCACCGGGGGGTGTTACGGGGATCGCAGTCATTTTAAACCGTTTGACAAATATTGAAACCGGTACGTTGTATTTTCTTTTGAATGTACCGATCGTTCTTCTTGGAATCTGGAAATTTGGGATCCGTTTCATTGCCAAAACATTCTATGCCATCACGACATCGTCTATTTTCACAAATCTTTTAAGCCCTTATGGAGCATTGACTAATGATCTTTTCATCGCAAGTGCGGCCGGTGGAATTTTGATCGCATTCGGGATTGGTACGATCTTTAAAACAGGTGCTACTACAGGAGGGATCGATATTATTATCAAAATCCTGCGTCAAAAATATCGTCATTTAAAAACCAGTTTTCTGTTTCAGATGACGGATCTGATCATTGTTGCAATCTCAGGAATCGTATTTCGGGATTGGAATGTGATCTTTTATGCTCTGTTGACGGTATTTATTGACGGAAAAGCGTTAGATTATGTGCTGTATGGCGGCGATCAGGCGAAAATGCTGTTTATCATTACAGAAAAACCGGAAAAGATCGGGAAACGTCTGATGGCAGATCTTGATGTAGGACTGACTTATCTGCAGGGTGAAGGCGGCTGGACAGGCAAGAAAAAGAAAGTGGTGTTTACACTGGTACCCCATCGTCTGGGTGCTGAAGTGCAGGATATTGTAAAGAGTGAAGATCCGGAAGCTTTTATGGTCGTGACCAGTGCCAATGAAATTTATGGAGAAGGCTATAAAGATATTTTTGAAGAAGCGATCTGATCGGAGAATGGAATGCTTCTAATAATATAGAAGAAACAGCATTTTTTGAAATAAAATTTACATGGATTTTACAAAAAATACCTCTTGGATTTTACGAAAATGCGATAGTCTGTTTTTGAAAAGGTGGGATTTTCTGCATTGCGTTAAAAAATGCGGAAAATGCGAAAGCATATCGTTAAAAAAGGAGTCATGGTATGGCACTCATTTATATTGTAGAAGATGATCAGAATATTCGTGAGATCGAAAGTTTTGCTTTGAAAAACAGCGGTTATCAGATCAGGGATTTTTCCAATGCAAAGGATTTTTATCATGCAGTCAAGGAAAAAAAGCCTGACGGAGTTTTGTTAGATATTATGCTTCCGGATGAAGATGGGATGGAGATTTTGCAGAATTTAAGGAAAGATCCTGTAACCAAACGTCTTCCGATCATTATGGTTACGGCAAAATCTACGGAGCTGGACAGAGTGAAAGGTCTGGATATGGGAGCGGATGATTATATTGTCAAACCATTTGGAGTGATGGAACTGATCTCCCGTGTGAAAGCACTTCTTCGAAGAAGTATGGGAGAAGATCAGGAAAAACTGCTGAAAGTAGGAGAAATCGTTCTGGATGATGAAAAACATCAGGTATTCGTAAATGACAGACAATGTGACCTGACTTATAAAGAATACGAACTTTTAAGACTGTTCATGCAGAATCGGGGAATCGTGCTTTCCAGAGATCTGATCATGGACAGGATCTGGGAAATGAACTGTGATGTGGAGACGAGAACGCTGGATGTGCATTTAAAGACACTTCGTTCCAAACTTGGAGAAAGTGCGTGTCATATTAAAACGATCCGCAATGTCGGATATCGTATGGAGTAACGGCTATGAGAAAAAAGATCAACAAAGAACTTGTATTGATAGCAGCAGTGGCGATAATACTGACCAGTATTTTCGCCACTTTTACGTATTATCATATTTTTCAGGAAGAAGTTTTCGGAAGTCTGGAAACCTGTGCTCATGTATTGGCGGAAGCGTCATCTGGCACGACAGATGCATGGGAGCAGCAGCGATTTTCCGATAAAACCATTCGGATCACTGTGGTAGATACAGATGGTGCCGTATTGATGGACAGCAATGCGGATATCGGAGGGATGTCGAACCATGGTGACCGGCCGGAGATTGCAGAGGCTTTTGAAACAGGGGAAGGCATGGATGAAAGAAGGTCGGAAACGCTGGCAAAGAGTACATTTTACTATGCAATGCGTATGGAAGACGGCAGAGTTTTAAGAGTTGCAAAGGAAACAGGAAGTATTTTGAGTATGTTTTCTGATGCATTACCGTCTCTTTTGGCGATCACGCTCTTTTTGTTTGGATTTTGTACGCTGCTGGCATATTTTTTGACGAAAAGTTTTATCGAACCGGTTGAAAAAATGGCGGAAAATCTTGACGGTGCAGAAACGGTATGTGCATACAAAGAATTACGGCCATTTTTGCAAACGATTCAGGAACAGCATCAAAATATTTTAAAAAGTGCTAAAATGCGTCAGAATTTTACAGCGAATGTAACCCATGAACTGAAAACACCGCTGACATCGATCTCCGGTTATGCAGAATTGATCGAAAGCGGTATGACAGATGAAAAAGAGACACGAAGATTTGCAAAAGAGATCCATCGTAATGCAAAACGTCTTCTGGATCTGATCAATGATATTTTACAGCTTTCTGAATTAGATACGCGGGAAACGGAGCTGGAAACAGAACAGCTGAATCTTTATGATCTGGCAGCAACCTGTGTGGAAATGTTAAAAGTTACTGCCGAACCTCACGGAATTTCCATTCGAATGACCGGATCAGCTGCATGGATCGAGGGAAACAGAGGATTGATCGAGGAAATGCTTTATAATCTCTGTTCCAATGCGATCCGTTATAATAAAGAAGAAGGCAATGTACTGGTATCTGTACAGGAAGTGGAAGGAGGAGCGAAGCTGCAGGTTGCAGATACGGGGATCGGTATTCCGAAAAAACATCAGGAACGTATTTTTGAACGGTTTTACAGAGTGGACAAAAGCCGTTCTAAGGAACGGGGAGGAACCGGTCTTGGACTTGCGATCGTAAAGCATATCGCTGCAGAACATCATGCACAGATCACACTGGAAAGCGAAGAAGGGACAGGCACCGTGATCACGGTGCTTTTCCCAAACACTTTGCAGAAAGAGCAAACAAAAAGAATGTGATGCAGAGGATCAGCGGCTGACCGGAAAAATATAACTTTCTGCATTTTCCAGAGATTCAAATACAAAGCCGGAGTCTTGGAACTGCCGAATGATTTCAGGCAATGCTTCCGGGGTCTTGGAAGCGATCGCAGAGTCATGCAGGAGTACGTAAGCTCTCCGGCATTCCAGTCCTTTGGTCAGGACATTTTTCTGAATAGAAGCAACGGTAGGAGAACCGACGGAATCTTCACCGCTGATGTTCCAGTCAAAGCAGGAAAAACCTCTGAGTGCCATTTCCTGAATATATTCTTTGCCGTGATTTTTCAGACAATTACAGGCACTTCCGCCGGGAAGACGAAAAAGTGCAGTTTCGATTCCATAGTCGTTTTTCAAAGTTTCATATAGGGTTTCATAATCTTTTAAAAAGCTGTCCAGACTGGCATACAGTTTTTCATATACGTGGACATTGGCATGCATACCGATGGCATGACCTTCGTCGATGATCCTTTGAAGTGTTGGTTTTCGTTCTTCGGTCAGTTCTTCTCCGATCACAAAAAAGGTTGCCGGAATCTGAAATTCTTTCAAAATATCAAGGATTTTTTCCGTATTTTCACTGGGACCGTCATCGAATGTCAGATAACAGATCCGTTTTTCGTTGTGAAATTCCTTGACTGCCCGATCGGGTGCGAGAAGTTTTGGATATCCGGTATGTGTTTCTTCTTTGAAACTTTCTAAAGCGGGGCTTGTTTTTGGGAAAAATATCTGGATCAGTAAAATAGAGAGGATCAAAGTTAAAAATGCAATGATCAAATGACTTTTTTTCAGATATATCATAAAAAAATCCTTTTTTTCTATTCTATGTAAAAAGAATGAAAAAAAGGATTTTTAATCTAGCTGTTTTGTTTGCCTGGCTGGCGGATCAAATGGATGATCCCGCTTTTATTTAATGCCTGATAGATGATCAAAAAGATCATGGTTTCGATCGGAACCATGATGATGTTTTTGAATAATCGGGGTGGGAGCACGGCGATAAAGCCTTTTCCGTACATCACATCAAGCCAGTAAGTTCCGAGAAGAACATTGACAAGAACGGCATTTGCAAGTCTTACAAAAAATACCCTCCAGAACGTGATCTTCTTTTTATAAAGACCGAAACCGAAGATCAAGCCTGCCACAGCGGCATCAAATGTCCAGCCCCAGAAGTAAGGACCGGTTGGGTTGATCAGAAACTTTAAAAGATCCATGGCGGCACCGAAGATCATGCTGGCTGCCGGACCGAAAAGGCATCCGACCAAAACGTTGCATTCGGAAGAAAAACCGATCTTTAAAAAATCTCCGATGGCGATGGTGAAGTTGTTGATGATGATACAGAGTGCACCTAACATACCGATGGCACACAAGGTTTTGATGTGTTTGAATTCCTGAAGAGAATCCCTGAATTTTTGCATAAAAAATACACCTCCATAAAATAATGCAGTGACAATAAGGTAATTAGATAATAATAATGCCCACACAGAAGCTCTGTGTTTCACTACAATATGAGATGTACTCATCTGCAGCAACGGGTGCGGGAACATATCGTAAGAAACATGATTCTTTTCGTTTCGGGGCAACTCCCCAGCCGCCGAACACTTAACGCATGAATCCCTACTTCGCTTATTATTAAATTTGCATAAGATTTTGTGAAAGAGTAAAAATCTTATGCTGCTGCAGGATTTGATCTATATGGATTTCTCCTGCATTCCCGCTCATTATAACATAAATAACGTATATGACAAGTACTTCTGTGCAAAAAAAAGGAGATGATCAGCGAAAAAACAGTTGAAATCTGTGCGATCTTATTATAGAATGAATTAAAGTGTGAAAGATTGTGATGAAATATATAGAGAAACAATCGCACGGAGATTTTACACAGCGATTTTTAAGGAGGAAATAGAAAGATGATTTCAGCAGGAGATTTCAGAAATGGCATTACATTAGAAATTGAAGGTAATGTTGTTCAGGTATTAGAATTCCAGCACGTAAAACCAGGTAAAGGTGCAGCTTTCGTAAGAACAAAATTAAAAAACATCATCAGTGGTGGTGTAATTGAAAAAACTTTCAGACCTACAGAAAAATTCCCGGCAGCTCGTATTGACCGTGTGGAAATGCAGTATCTGTATTCTGATGGAGATTTATGGCACTTCATGAACACAGAAAGCTATGATCAGATCGCATTAAACAGCGATGATATCGGTGATTCATTAAAATTCGTAAAAGAAAACGAAATGGTAAAAGTATGTTCACACAACGGAAAAGTTTTCGCAGTTGAACCACCATTGTTCGTAGAACTTGAGATCACAGATACAGAACCAGGATTCAAAGGTGATACAGCTACAGGTGCTACAAAACCTGCAACAGTTGAAACAGGAGCAGTTGTATACGTTCCATTATTCATCGAACAGGGTGAAAGAATCAAGATCGATACAAGAAGCGGAGAATATCTCTCAAGAGCATAATCCGTTTTTTATACAGAATCTTAATATGGGGTTCTGCATCATGCAGAACCCTGTTTTCTAACATTATTTTTATTCTAAATTAAGATGCAGTCGCATCGGAAAATCCAATTTATTTGATACAGGTAAATAACAAAAAACAATATCTTTTTGATCAATCTATCGAAAAGCGGATCTTGCAGTCTTTGTACCGTGATTTTGTCATATTTCAGTCATGGAACAAGAGAACAATGATCTTGGAAGATCTTCACACATAAGAGGGGATGTGTTTAGAAATATATTTTTATGTGAAAAGAGAGGTATTCTATGAATTACGAAGAATTCATCTGTGCGATGGAAGAAAGCACACAAAAGAAATTGTCTTTATCTGAGACAGTAGAGAGAAAGGAAATGCACAAAAATAACGGAGTGACGGAGCAGGGGCTGATGATCCGCCGGGAAGGAGAAAAGATCGCACCGATCGTTTATATGGAAGGATTTTATGAGAAATATCTTTTGGGAGCGACGGTGGACAGCTTAAGTGATTTTTTGATCAGGAAAAGCAGGGAAATGCCTGAAATTCCGGCAGAATGTTATGAGGATATTTTGGATTTTGCGAAGATTCGGGAAAAAATCGTCTATAAACTGGTAAATGCTGAGAAAAACAGGGAACTTTTAAAAGAAGTGCCTCATCTTCCGATGATGGATCTTGCCATTCTTTTTTATTGGCTCGTACCGGTCAATGAAGAAGAAAAAGGTATGGTGCTGATCCGAAATGCCCATATGGATTACTGGAAACTTCCGCTTTCTGTTCTCTATCAGTGTGCCAGTGAGAATACCTGCCGTCTCTGTCCGCCGGTATTTGGTTCGCTGAGTGATTTTGTAGAAACGATTCAGGAAGGGGATCCGCTGTATCTTTTGAGCAATGATACGGGAAGCAATGGTGCATCGGTTCTGTTATATCCGGGAATCTTAAAAAAGATCTGGCAGGAGCTGGGCGGTGCTTATTACCTGCTGCCATCATCGGTGCATGAATTTCTGATCGTACCGGAAGGAGAGCTGGTTGATCCGGAACAGCTGAAAAAAACAGTATATGAAGTAAACAGGACAGAAATCAGGGAAGAAGAGTTCTTATCAGACGGAATTTATTACTTTGACGGGGATAATATTACAAGTATGTAACAAAAATGTAACAAAAATGAAAGGTGGGGCTTGCAAGTCCCACCAATTTAGTGTATAGTATAAAAGTCTTTTGGGTTTACAAAAGATCTGCACCTGTAGCTCAGTGGATAGAGCACTGGCCTCCGACGCCAGGTGCCGCTGGTTCGAATCCAGTCAGGTGCATTGATCATATAAAGGAGGTTTCCATGCACTTTAAACAAAAATTAAAAAAGTTTTTTGAAGACAGTACCGGTGTCCAGTGGGAAAAACTGGATCATAAAAAAGTATATATCGCACTTGCTGCACTGGTCGTAGTTGTGGTATTGGTGATCGCTCTTGCAGTGAATGCCGTATCAGGGACAAAAGATGCAGAAAAGGCACAGAAACAGCAAGACATAACAGCAGAAGCGGATCAGACAGCAGAAACGTCAGAGGATGCGGATGACGCAGCAGAAGAGGAAGACGATTCCTTAAAAGTAGATGCATATGATGAGATCAACGATCTGATCAGCAGATATTTTACAGGGCTTGCAAACGGAGATATGGAGCTTGTAGCAGGAACTGTGGATGTTCTGACCGAAGAAGAAAAGCTGACCATTGATAAGAAAAAAGATTATATTGAATCTTATGACAATATTAGCTGCTATACAAAAAAAGGGTTAGAAGAAAACTCATATGTCGTATTTGCAGCCTATGAGATGAAGATCTACAACATCGATACTCCGGCACCGGGGATCATGGCATTGTATGTATGTACTGCCGATGATGGAAGTATGTATATCTTTAACGGCGATGCTTCCGAAGAATTAACAGATTATGTTCTTCAGCTGGCATCCGATGAAGAAGTTGCGGCGGTGATCGCAGATGTTGATGCACGTTACCAGCAGCTCGTTGCAGAAAACGAAGATCTTGGAAAATTTGCTGATACCATGCTTCAGTCTCAGGAAGAAGTAACTGAGATCGATCCGGTAGCACCGTCAGAAGAAGGTGCGACAGAATTCGAAACTCCGATCGAAACACTTGTGACAGATACCGTAAGGATCCGTTCAGAACGTTCGACGGAAAGTGCGATTTTAGATACGATTGCAGCAGGTACTCCTGTAAAAGTGTATGCAAACTATGAAGATGGCTGGAGTAAGATCGAGTATAACGGAACGGAAGGTTACTGTAAGACTGAATTTTTAGAGAATACAGAAAGTGTTCCGGAAACTACGGAAGAACAGCAGCCGGAAGAAAATGATACACAGGATACACAGCCGGAAGAGAATCAAGATTCAGAAGTAACGGCTGTCAACAAACAGATGCAGTTTAAAGATACGGTAAATGTCAGAGCAGAACGTTCTTCAGACAGTGAGCGTGTGACGACAGGTTATGCAATGGAACTGCTTCAGGTGATCGAAAGCTACAGCGATGGCTGGAGTAAGATCGAATATAACGGAAAAACAGGTTACTGTAAGACAGAATTTTTACAGGATCCGCAATAATGAATAGACTTTTATAAATCTCCATATCCTATCTTTGATTCATGGGAATGTTTCAAGGATAGGAAGGAGATTTTTTATGTTAACGGAATGTGACAGAGCGGTACTTGACGAAACTTATCGTTCCTGTACCATGGGAACTGAAGCAATCAATACGATCATTCACAAGGTCAGTGATGAAAAAATGGCATTGGAGCTGAACCGTCAGGCATGCAGATATACCGGATATGCAAAAAAAGCCATAGAGAAGCTGGCTGATGAAAACGAAGTTCCCAAAGGACAGGCAGCCGGAAAAGCCATGCTTTGGGCAGGGATCCAGATGAACACGCTGACCAATACCAGTACGGAGCATGTAGCAGAGCTGATGATCCGTGGAAATACGATGGCGATCACGGATATGATGAAAGTTCTGAAAAATAACAAAGATGCAAAGAAAGAATACTGTGAGCTGGCAGAAGAGATCATGGATTTTGAAGAAAAATGTATTGAATCTTTGAAGGCTTACTTGAAGTAAAAAAAATCCTTTGTTATACTTGCAGCGGGGCGATCTTTTT
>CAZWLV010000054.1:0-9436 GCA_964634715.1 uncultured Lachnoclostridium sp.
TTAGCAAAGCTAAAAATAAGGAAAGGGGATCGATTTCTGATATTAACAGAAATCAAATGTTTTTATGAAAGCAAAAACATCCAAACATCATCTGTGGATCAAAAGATTGTGCTGCTTCGTACTTGCATTTGCAATGGTTTTTTCCAGTTTGACCATTACACCGCAGGCAGCAGAAACCTCCACAGAACGCGGCACGACCGCAAAAGCAACTGAAATGACTGATTCCAAGATGGCTACTTATCCATCTGTTATGGAATACAAAACAAACGGAGAAACTTTTTCTTTAAAAGACTCTTCCCGTTTTACGATCATTTCAAATAATTTTACTTTAATGAACGAAACACTGGAAAATGATCTGAAGCTTTTAAGCAGTGAGTTCACTGAACTTGAACTGACCACTGCTTCCATGAACATCGTTTATGGTTCAGATAGTACGGTAACAGCCGGTGACATCGTCATCCGCATGGAAGAACCTTCTGATGACATCAGTCCGGAAGCTTATACGATCACCATCGGAGACTATGCAGAAGTATGTGCAACCGGAGAAGCAGGTATCTTCTACGGAATCCGTACCATCCAGAAAACATTACTGTTAAACGACGGTAAAATGGACTGCGGAACGATCACCGACGAACCATCTGTAGATGTTCGAGGACTTCATCTGGACAACGCAAGAAAAATGTTCACGAAAGAATGGATCCTTGCCCTGATCAAAGATCTCTCTTACCAGAACATCAACACCTTACAGTTCCATTTCTCTGAAAACGAAGGATACCGTCTGGAAAGCTCCACACTGGAAGCGATCGACGGATGGAAATATCCAAGTGATGGATATTACACCAAAGAAGACATCCTTGACATCGTAGAAGAATGCCAGAAATATCATATCGAATTTGTTCCGTCTTTAGACTCACCGGGACATATGACTTATGTATTAAATTATCTGCCGGATAGCTGGGATTCTACTTCCCTCTGGCCTTCCGACTACCGTTCCGCACAGACATTCAACATTTTCGAAAAAGACGAATGCCGTGAATTCTTAAAATCTCTGTTTACAGAATATGCAGAATTCTTCTCAGAAGCCGGATGTAAACACTTTAACATCGGCGGTGATGAATTCTTAAACAACTTTGGCAACATGACCAACGACCAGTATATCACCGTTATGAATTACTTTAACGAGATCGCTGCTCTTGTAAAATCTTACGGAATGACTCCAAGAGCATGGAACGACGGTCTGATGTACAGCGGTTATACAGGTTATACTCTTGATCCTGATATCGAAATCTGCTACTGGTCAGGTGCAGCAAAATGTGCAACCATCGCTGATTTCGCCGCAAACGGCAACAAAGTCATCAATATGGTCGATGCTTATATGTATTTCGTACTCGGTTCTTGGTGGGAATCCAGTGCAAACCCGGTAGGTTCCAGAGTATTTAACGAATGGGATCCCGGACACACTGCAAGCAGTGCCGTTGCCGGTGATCAGTCTACAAAATATCCATATGCAGACTGGCTGGCAGGTGCATCTTTTGCAATCTGGTGTGATTCACCAAACCGTAAAACTGAACAGCAGATCGCATCTGATATCTATATGCGTACCAGAGCTATGGCAGACAGATCATGGAATCCGACTGCAACATTAACTTACGAAGAACTGGAAAGCAACTGTAACAAACTTGGACATGCTCCTGGATATGACGGAAATGAACTTCCTGCACCGGGTGAAGTCCTCATGGAAGGAAATTATGGAACACTGATCCTTCATTACGTAGACACTGATGGAACCACATTGAAAAATGATCGTATCCTCTATGGTATGCCTGATGATCCTTATACGATCACACCTGATCAGATCTACGGATACCGTTTTGTATCTATGGATCGCGATGCCGAAGGTATTTATGAAGCAGATGTAACAGTCAACGTAACTCTTACTTACGAGTTATATACCGATAAGACAGAACTTCAGGAAGCTGCTGACCGTGCACATTCTGCGAATGTTTTCATTCCGGCAACTTATGGTGATTATAAAGAAGCATTAAAAACTGCGAAAAAATTACTTGCTGATACAAAAGCCGGACAGGCTGAAGTTGATGCGGCATTAGAAACTTTATTAGCAGCAGAGGCAAAACTGGTGGCTCTTGACCGCGTAGATTTATATCTGGAAGTTACTTATCCGATCGCTTCTGCAGGATATACTGCTTCTTCCTATGCTGATTACACAGCAGCCTTAACTGCTGCTGAACCGCTTCTGACAAAAACAGAGCTGACACAGGAAGACTATGATGCAGCACTGAACAACGTTCTTGCAAAAAAAGCTGCTTTAACGCAGGTACCTGCAAGTGATCTGATCACGATCACTTCTACAGATGATACTTATTCTACATGGAATAATAACTATCCGTTAAGCAACATGCTGGATAATGACCTGTCTACCTGGGCATGGCTGGCAGATGCTCAGCATGTTGATGATGTTGTTTTATTTACTTTTGCAAAACCGGTTACTTTAAACAGTTTCCGCTTCCAGGCTTACGAAAATGCCGGCAATGACGTATTTACAGATGCTGTCGTTGAAATCAGTACAGACAATCAGAACTGGACAGAGATCGGAACTTTAAAAGGAGACACAGACAAAACCTTTGATGCACAGGGTGCTTCTGTACAGTACTTAAGAATCCGTGTAGTTTCAGGTGCTGATTACTGGGTACAGATCGCAGAAGTTTCTTTTGACTTTGAAACAAGCGACGTTGTTGACAAATCAGCTCTGACAGATGCAATTGCTGCTGCAAAAGCTTTAAATAAAGCAGACTACACTGCTGCAAGCTGGACTATCTTAAAAGCAGCTCTGAAAAATGCAGAAGAAGTAAACAGCGATGATACCGTTGCTTTAGGAGAAGTAACTGCTGCTGCAAATGCACTTCTTGGATCCATCGAAGCACTGGAAAGCTCTGCTGAAGAAGTGGAAGAACGTGTTGTATACAGACTTTCCGGAAGTGACAGATATGAAACAGCTTATAAAGTTGCAGATACTTACAAAGAAGTTCTTGGAGTCGATAAATTCGAAACCGTGATCGTTGCAACCGGCACAAACTTTGCAGATGCACTTTCCGGAAGCTATCTTGCCTCTGTGAAAAACGCTCCGATCCTTCTGACAAACGGCAAAAACAACAATATTGCACAGTTATGCAGCTACCTTGACACCAATGTTGTAAATGGTGGAAAAGTATATCTCCTTGGCGGTACAGGTGCTGTATCACAAAAGGTAGAAGATACACTCAAAACAGCAGGTTATACGGTAAACAGGATTTCCGGAAAATCAAAATATGAAACAAGCTTAAAGATCCTTACAGAAGCAGGTATCACAGGCAGCGAACTCATCGTTGCAACCGGCACAAACTTTGCGGACAGCTTATCAGCATCTGCAACCGGAAGACCGATCATGCTTGTGAAACCGAACGCAAACTTAAGCACTGCTCAGAAAGAAGTCCTGAACAGCATGAAGGGAGCAACCATCTTTATCGTTGGCGGTACAGGTGCTGTCAGTGCGGCAATCGAAGAAGAACTGTCAGCATATGGAGAGATCGTAAGATTATCCGGTTCTGACAGATACAAAACATCTGTTAAAATAGCAGAAACCTTCTTTGATGATGTAACATCCGCAGTTGTAGCTAACGGAACGAAATTCCCAGACGGCTTATGCGGCGGACCGCTTGCAGCAGCATTAAACGCACCACTGCTCTTAACAAAAGACGGTAATACGACAGCAGCTGCAGGTTATATCGCAGACAACGAAATCACATCCGGTTATGTACTGGGTGGAACCAATGCATTATCTGATCAGACAGCCGCAGAGGTCTTTGGTCTGTAAAACGCAGGCGGGATCATCAAAAAATAATCATTTAAATACAGCTGTAAAACTTGTTTCTTAAGTTTTGAAGCTGATTTGCATGAATTTGTATTTTCGCCGCTCGCGTACATAAAAAGAAACGGGATCAAAAGATCCCGTTTTTTTATGTAATATTTTTTACTTTAAATTTTACTATATCCATATGCATTTACGATCGCATCCAGTTTCTGCTTGTTCTGGCAATAAGGACAATCTTTCATTTTATAAGTACCATATCCCGGTACATCATCTGCCGTAAATACAGAATTCACCTCATGTTTTCCTACCTTTGGTGTTGCACTGAAGATCGCACTAATACCGGCAATGCTTCCGCCATAATATTCTACACATTCTGCACTCTGGAAGATCGTTCCACCGGTAGATGCAGAAGATACCAGCAGCAGGACATTTTTCCCACGGATCATAAATTCTGTATTATCACGAAATACCATCTGACCGCCGGTTCCAAGTTCCGGAGATACGACATAGATCGTATTATGTGCGTTCATTGACATGATACCGTTTCGTGTCAGCTTATCTGCCAGATAAGCACCGATCACTTCTGTCCCTTCCATACAGAGAATCGTATCCACAATGGTAGTATTTACATATTTGTCTGCTAAAATATTCGCCACTGCCATAGCTTCGCTTCTTCTCGCTTTTAATGTAGAGAAATCAATATACTTTGTAATATGGGAATGTACTGTGGCAAAATGCCCTTCATATACTTTTAATACTACGTTTGGATCAAGTTTTGACGGGTACTTTACCATTGTTTCTTCAAATGCTGCCATAAGATTCTCCCTTCTGTCATTCGATCGTTTTCGACCTTTTGTAAATTGTAACATATTATTTTTATTTTTAACAGACTTTTCGTTATTTTTTCACAACAATTTGGTTACAGTCCATAAATTTTCTGCATACAGTAACTTTTCGAAAACTCATTCATCTTTTTGCTGTATAAAAGGAACTTGATCACATCAGAATCATGACTCCAAGCCTTTAACGGTTTCCTAACTGCCAGAATGCTACCGCACTGGCTGCCGCCACATTTAAAGAATCTACACCATGGGACATCGGGATCTTCACGGTATAATCGCAGTCTGCGATCGTTGCCGCAGCTAATCCATCTCCTTCTGTTCCCAAGATCACTGCCAGTTTTTCTTCCTGCATCAGTTTCGGATCATCAATATTTACCGTATCATCACACAATGCCATCGCTGCTGTCTTAAATCCCATTGCTTTGATCTTATCGATTCCCGGATACGGCCACGCAGATGCTTCCCCTGAAAAATAAGTCCACGGAATCTGAAATACCGTTCCCATGCTGACTCTGGCTGCTCTTCTGTAAAGCGGATTGCTGCATGCCGGTGTCAAAAGCACTGCATCCATATTTAATGCCGCCGCAGAACGAAAAATCGCACCTACATTGGTCGGATTCATGACATTTTCCAGAATGGCAATTCTCTTTGCTCCTGCACATACCTCTTCGATCGTTGGTAACGGTTTTCTTCGCATCGCACAGAGAACGCCTCTGGTCAGTGCAAATCCGGTCAGCTCTTTCAGCACATCAAACTCGGCCGTATAGATCGGAACATCTTTACATCTTGCCACGACTTCCTTTGCTTCCCCTTCAATATGTTTCTTTTCTAAAAGCATTGATACCGGCTCATATCCCGCATTCATGGCACGTTCTACTACCTTCGGGCTTTCTGCAATAAACAATCCTTTTTCCGGTTCTGCACGGTTTAAAAGCTGATTTTCATTCAAACGGGCATAGACATCAAGCTCCGGTGCCTGAAAGTCTGTAATTTCTATGATATTTCTCACGTTTCTCTCCTCATCATCTGTCATTGATACTTTCATATGCTCTATTATAAATACTGATTTTTATAAGTGTCAACTATGGAAAATCACATGTTACCAACTTGGTAACAGCTTATTTTTCGTCTGTTTCTTTCTTTTCTCTGCTCTTTTTACTATAATAAAAGCAACCTGCAGGAAATATTAGAATGATGAGGTACTATCTACATGGAATTTGGAGAAAATTTAAGAAAAGCAAGAGAAGATCTCGGTATCACCCAACAGACTTTAGCTGACCAGATCTTCGTAACAAGACAGGCTGTTTCCCGTTGGGAATGCGGTGCACGTTTTCCTGATCTGATAACAGCAAAGAAATTAGCAGAAATTTTAAATGTATCACTCGATGATCTCTTATCTACAGAAGAAACGATAAAATGCATCGAAGAAACTCCGCTTATCGATTCCCCTGTTATTTTACGGATCCAGACCGCACTCTATGGATTTTTTTCCATGACCTTTTTTTCCTTAAATATGTTTGCTGGTTATCTGACATTATCAGATAATGCTGGTTATTTACAACGTGCTTTTTCAGATTTTTCTGTTTTTTGTACTATGGCAGCAGCTTCATTTCCACGCTTTTTTATCATGGTTTTAATGTTTTATGCACTTTTTCTTGCTATCCGTGATCAGCTGACACCTAAAAAAATCGGTTTACTTCCTATTTTTTTCTGTACAGCCCAACTGCTTGGAAGTTTTTTCTCGCTATGTTCGCATCTGATCGAGAATGGTACAGAAAATATTGTGATCCATTATGAAGTTTATTTACTGATGATCCTTTGCATTGTTTCTCTCTATCTTTTTTATTTTCAGGAAAAACAACTCTGGCGATATGGGATCTACTTTTATCTGATCTATGCAGCTGGCAGTTCAGTCTTTCAATATGTTATGACTGTTTTTTCACCCGTAACAATGCCTGAAACAGGATTGCTTTTCACAACACTTCAGCTGTTTGCAGAGATTGGATTCTTTCTCCTGACCGCTTATCAGACGATCTTACTTTACCGGAAACGCTGCCGTATACACGGCACCAAAACACATTTTGCGAGTTTTTAGCATTTGTTAAATGTAAGTACAAACCTATTGCATTTTCTCATTATTTTAACGCAAAAAGGACACGCCCTAAGGCGTGTCCTAAACTTTGCTTTCTAATGATCTTTAAATGACAAGTCATCTAAAATCTCAATTATTCAGCTCCGTATAATGCTTTTAATCTGTTCAGATAATCATATCTCTCTTTTGCTACTTCTTCAGATTTAGCGAAGAGTTCTGCAGCACGTTCTGGATTTGCACGTTTCAGAGCGTTGTAACGTACTTCTCCATCAAGGAATGCCTGATAATCTTCTGTAGGCTCTTTAGAGTCTAATGTGAATGCATCCTGTCCTGCTGCTTTGAGAGCTGGATTGTATCTGAAGCAGTGCCAGTAACCACAAGCTACAGCGTTTGCTTCTTCTGTCATAGCTTTGCTCATACCAACTTTGATACCGTGGTTGATACATGGAGCGTAAGCGATGATGAGTGATGGTCCCGGATATGCTTCTGCTTCTGCGATTGCTTTTACGCACTGGTTGTAATCAGCACCCATAGCGATCTGAGCAACATATACATAACCATAGCTCATTGCGATGCTTGCAAGGTCTTTCTTCTTCACTTCTTTACCGCCTGCTGCGAACTGAGCGATCGCACCTACAGGAGTAGATTTAGAAGACTGTCCACCTGTGTTAGAGTAAACTTCTGTATCAAATACCATGATGTTGATATCTTTACCGGAAGCTAATACATGGTCTACACCACCGAAACCGATGTCGTATGCCCATCCGTCACCACCGAAGATCCACTGTGATTTCTTAGCAAGGAAGTCTTTGTCTTTTAAGATATCCTGAGCTTTTTCACATCCGCAAGCTTCTAATGCAGCAACGAGTTTATCTGTAGCAGCACCGTTTGTAGCACCTACTGAGAATGTATCTAACCATTCGTTTGCAGCTGCTTTAACGTCTTCTTTTTCTGCTGTTGCAGCTAAGTCTTCTACTTTTGTTTTTAATCTGTCACGAAGAGCTTTCTGTGCAAGGCTCATACCATAACCAAATTCTGCAGCATCTTCGAATAAGGAGTTAGACCAAGCTGGACCCTGTCCTTTTGCGTTTACTGTGTATGGTGTAGATGGTGAAGAGTTTGCCCAGATTGAAGAACAACCTGTTGCGTTAGCGATATACATTCTGTCACCGAATAACTGTGTGATCAGTTTTGCATATGGTGTTTCACCACATCCTGCACAAGCGCCTGAGAACTCAAGTAATGGAGTCTTGAACTGGCTTCCTTTTACTGTAGATTCTTTAAATTTAGCGATAACATCTTCTTTTTCTGGTAATGTTACTGCATAATCGAAGTATTTCTGAAGTCCTGCATTTGCTTCCATGTTTTCCATAGCGATTGCTTTTGCACCCTTCTTGCCTGGACAAACATTGACACAAGAACCGCATCCTGTACAGTCAAGTGCTGATACAACGATTGCAAATTTCTTGTCTGCCATACCTGTCATAGGTACCATCTGCATTCCTTCTGGTGCGTTTGCAGCTTCTTCTTCTGTAAGAGCTACCGGACGGATAACTGCATGAGGACATACATAAGCACATCTGTTACACTGGATACAGTTTTCTGTATTCCATACTGGGATATCTACTGCGATACCACGTTTTTCAAATGCAGCAGAACCTGAAGGTGTTGTTCCATCTACATAATCTTTGAATGCAGATACTGGTAATTTGTTACCTTCCTGTGCATTTACTGGAATCTGGATGTTGTTTACGAAATCAACAACGTCTTTTCTTTCACCTGTTACAGATGTTCCTAAGAATTCATCTTCACAGTTTTTCCAGCTTTCCGGAATCTGGATCTCAACGATCTGTTTTGCACCTGCATCGATGGCATCATAGTTCATCTGAACGATCTTGTCACCTTTTTTGCCGTAAGAAGCTTTTGCAGCTGCTTTCATTAAGCGGTTTGCTTCTTCTCCTGGAATGATGTTTGCCAGTTCGAAGAATGCAGACTGAAGAACTGTATTGATACGTCCGCCAAGTCCGATTTCTTTACCGATCTTAATACCGTCGATCACATAGAATTTAATGTTGTGTTCTGCCATGTATCTCTTAGCCTGTCCCGGTAAGTGATGTTCGATACCTTCCATATCCCATGGGCAGTTTAATAAGAATGTGCCGCCATCTTTCAGATCCTGTACCATGTTGTATTTACGTACATAGGATGGGTTATGACATGCAACAAAATTAGCTTTAGAGATTAAGTATGTGGACTTAATTGGATCCTTACCAAATCTTAAGTGGGAAATTGTAACACCACCTGATTTTTTAGAGTCATAATCAAAGTAAGCCTGAGCATACATATCTGTATTGTCACCGATGATCTTGATAGAGTTTTTGTTAGCACCTACTGTACCGTCAGCTCCAAGACCCCAGAATTTACATGCGATTGTTGTTTCCGGAGCACAAGAGATTGGTTCGCCAACTTCCAGTGAAAGGTTTGTAACATCATCTACGATACCGATTGTGAATTTTTCTTTTTCTGTGTTCTTGAATACAGCAACGATCTGTGCCGGTGTTGTATCTTTAGAACCTAAACCGTAACGTCCCATGAATACCGGTACTTTATCGAATTTAGAACCCTTTAATGCTG